>NZ_JBHXTQ010000015.1:0-115140 GCF_042677305.1 Kitasatospora sp. NPDC127121
CGCCGTCCGGATCTCGCACGTGCACAAGTCCTTCGGCCGCCCGGGCGCGCAGACCCACGTCCTGGACGACATCACCCTCGACGTCGCGCCCGGCGAGTTCGTCACCCTGCTCGGCGCCTCGGGCTGCGGCAAGTCCACCCTGCTCAACCTGGTCGCCGGCCTCGACCAGCCCACCGCCGGCGCCATCGAGGTGCCGGGCGGCCGGCCCGCGCTGATGTTCCAGGAGCACGCGCTGTTCCCCTGGCTCACCGCCGGCCGCAACATCGAACTCGCCCTCAAGCTGGCCGGCGTCCCCCGCGCCGAGCGCCGCGCCGAAGCCGAGCGCCTGCTCGAACTCGTCCGCCTCAAGGGCTCGTACGGCAAGCGCGTGCACGAGCTGTCCGGCGGCATGCGCCAGCGCGTCGCGATGGCCCGCGCGCTGGCCCAGGGCAGCCAGGTGCTGCTGATGGACGAGCCGTTCGCCGCGCTCGACGCCATCACCCGCGACGTGCTGCACGACGAGATCACCCGGATCTGGGCCGAGCGGCAGCTGTCCGTCCTGTTCGTCACCCACAACGTGCGCGAGGCCGTGCGCCTGGCCCAGCGCGTCGTCCTGCTCTCCTCCCGCCCCGGCCGGGTCGCCCGCGAGTGGCGGATCGACCTGCCGCAGCCGCGCCGCATCGAATCCGCCGGCGTCGCCGACCTGTCCATCGAGATCACCGAAGAACTGCGTGGGGAGATCCGTCGCCATGGCCAGCACTGACAGCACCCCGGTCCTGGAGAAGGCCGACAAGACCGACAAGGCCGCCGCCACGGACACCGCCGGTGTCGGCGCCGGCCTGGACGCCCTCGACGCCGTCTCCGCCCAGCGCGGCTCGCTCGGCCAGGCACTGCGGACCAAGGCCCTGCCGCCGCTGATCGGCGTCCTCGTGGTGCTCGCCCTGTGGCAGGGGGCGTACAGCCTGCACCTCACCTCCGCCTACAAGCTGCCCAGCCCGACCGACGTGTGGCACTCCGCCCAGGACCTCTGGTACCAGGGCACGCTGTTCTCGATCATCTGGACCAGCGTCTGGCGCGGCCTGTCCGGCTTCCTGCTCGCCGTCGTCATCGGCACCCCGATCGGGCTGGTCGTCGCCCGCGTCCGGCCGGTGCGCACCGCCATCGGCACGGTCCTCCAGGGCCTCCAGTCGCTGCCCTCGGTCGCCTGGGTGCCGGCCGCGGTCATCTGGCTCGGCATCAACGACCGGATGATGTACGCGGTCATCCTGCTCGGCGCCGTCCCCTCCATCGCCAACGGCCTGATCGCCGGCATCGACCAGGTGCCGCCGCTGTTCCTGCGCGCCGGACGCACCATCGGCGCCACCGGCCTCACCGGCGCCCGGCACGTCCTCATCCCCGCCGCGCTGCCCGGCTACCTGGCCGGCCTCAAGCAGGGCTGGGCGTTCTCCTGGCGCTCCCTGATGGCCGCAGAACTCGTCGCCTCCTCCCCCGACCTCGGCCGGGGCCTGGGCCGGTTCCTGGAGGACCAGCGCGAGTTCTCCGACATGTCCGGGGTGCTGCTCGGCATCATCCTGATCCTGTTCGTCGGCATCGCCATCGAACTGCTCGTCTTCACCCCGGTCGAACGCCGGGTGCTGCGCAACCGCGGCCTGCTGGCCGCCGCCAAGTAAGGCCGACGCCGATGCCCGCCCTCCTGCTGATCGCCCACGGCAGCCGCGACCCGCGGCACGCCGCGACCGTGGCCGCACTGGTCCAGGAGGTGCGGGCGCTGCGCCCCGGGCTGGACGTCACCACCGCCTACCTGGACCACTGCGCGCCGCGCATCCCGCAGGTCGTCGGGCGGCTCGACGACGCGGTGGCCGTCCCGCTGCTGCTCAACCGGGCCTACCACGCCAAGCACGACATCCCGGCCGCCCTGCGCACGGCGGGCGCGGCCCTGCCCGTCGCCGCCGTCCTGGGCCCGTCGCCGCTGCTGCTCGCCGCCCTGGACCGCCGCCTCGCCGAGGCCGGGGTGGACGTGCGCTCGGCCGCCGTCCGGGCCCGCACCGGCGTGGTGCTCGCGGCGGCCGGCTCCTCCGACCCGGCCGCCGACGCCGCCACCCGCGCGGTGGCCGCCGCGTGGCGCCGCAGCCGCGGCTGGGCCGCCGTCGAGGTGGCCTACGCCTCCGCCACCGGCCCGCGCGTGCCCGACGCCCTGGCCGCCCTGCGCGCCGCGGGCGCCGCCCGCACCGCCGTCTCCCCCTACCTGCTGGCCCCTGGCCTCCTGCCCGACCGCATCGCCGACGCGGCCGCCGGAGCGGACGCCGTCGCCGACGTCCTGGGCCCCGCCCCCGAACTGGCCGCCCTCCTCCTGGAACGCTACGACGAGGCCCGCCTGGCAGCAGCCGTCGCCCCGGCCCTCAGCGCCTGAGCCGGAGCGGGCCCCGGCGCGGCCGTCACCGAGCCGCCTTCTCCGCCTGGTGAAGACGCTCGGCCTGTCCGACCGCCTCCCAGTGCCGCGCCCGCTCGAAGTGCAGGGCACTACGGGCCGCACGCTCCCGCAGCTGGTACCGCGCAGCCGCCGCGATGACCACACTCGGCGGCACCGGCTGCTCCAGGTCGGCGACGGCGGCCTCGATCCACTCCCGCATGATGGCCGTCGGTTTCAGCCCCCGCTCCCGTGCCCGGCGCCGCACCTCGTCCATCACCGGCTCGGGCAGCCGCAGCGAGGTGGTGATCATCACCGACTCCGCCGCCGGCGGCTCGGCCGGCTCGGCGCTCATGATCTCGTCCTCGGTCAGCCCGTGTGTCCCGTAGTGCTCGGCGACCGCCTTGAGCCCCGCGTCCTTGTCGGCCATCCGCCCCTCCGCTCACGACACCGGCACCCCGGCGGCTTCCCCGTGGGCACCGTGTCACCGACCTCACGGGCAAGGCCAGCCGCCACCACACCTACGGGTGACGGCGCGCGGAAGCGCCGATGGGTGCGCACGGCCGGACCGTGCGCACCCATCGGCGCCGGGAACCGCTACGAAACCGCGTCCGGGGTGTACACCTCCCCTGGCCGCCACGCCGGTGGCCCGACGACGAAACGGCCCGGCCCCCTCGGTGTGAGGGGGCCGGGCCGTCGGTGGTTCGCCGGGGGTTAGTCGAAGGCGCGGCGCTGGCGGCCGGTGCCGTAGTTGGAGCCGGACTTGGCGCCGCTGCCGGGCTTGGCGCGGCCGGAGGAGCGGCCGATGAAGCCGGCCGCCTGGGGGCGGTCGCCCTGGGCGGCGGCGCCGCCCATGCGCTGCTTGGGGCGGGGGCGGCGCGGGTTGCCGTTCATGTCGACGTCGGCGGGCAGCGCGGAGCGCTTACCGGGGCGGCGGCGCGGGTTGCCGGACTTGGCGTCGGCCTTGGCGGCGGGGGCCTCGGCGGGCGCGGGGACGGCGACGGCGACCGCGACGCCGCTGGGGGTGCGGGCGCCGGTGATCTTGGCGAGGTCGGCGTCGCCGGGGCGGACCTTGGTGACGGTGGGGCGGATGCCCGCGACCGTCATCAGCCGGTTGACCTCGCGGCGCTGCTCGGGCAGGACGAGGGTGACGACGGTGCCGGACTCGCCGGCCCGGGCGGTGCGGCCGCCGCGGTGCAGGTAGTCCTTGTGGTCGACCGGCGGGTCGACGTTGACGACCAGGTCGAGGCCTTCGATGTGGATGCCGCGGGCGGCGACGTTGGTGGCGATCAGCGCGGTGACGTGGCCGTCGCGGAACTGGTCGAGGACCCGGTTGCGCTGCGGCTGGGACTTGCCGCCGTGCAGGGCCGCGGCCCGGACGCCGGTGGCGAGCAGCTGCTTGGCGAGGCGGTCGGCGCCGTGCTTGGTGTGCACGAACATGATCACGCGCCCGTCGCGGGAGGCGATGTGCGCGGTGGTGGACGCCTTGTCGGCCTGGTCCAGCTGGAGGACGTGGTGGTCCATGGTGGTGACCGCGCCGGCCGACGGGTCGACCGAGTGGGTGACCGGGTCGGTGAGGAAGCGCTTGACCAGGCGGTCGACGTTGCGGTCCAGGGTCGCGGAGAACAGCATCCGCTGCCCGCCCTCGGCGACCTGCTCCAGCAGCTTGCTGACCTGCGGGAGGAAGCCCATGTCGGCCATCTGGTCGGCCTCGTCGAGGACGGTGATGGCGACGTCGGACAGGTTGACGTCACCACGGCCGATCAGGTCGTCGAGCCGGCCGGGGGTGGCGACCAGGACCTCGGTGCCACGGCGGACGGCGTTGGCCTGGCGGTTGATCGACATGCCGCCGACGACGGTGGTGATCCGCAGGTTGACGGCGGTCGCGTAGGGGGTGAGCGCGTCGGTGACCTGCTGGGCGAGCTCGCGGGTGGGCACCAGGACGAGCGCCAGCGGGTAGCGGGCGACGGCGCGGCGCCCGGCGGTGCGGGCGAGCAGCGGCAGGCCGAAGGCGAGGGTCTTGCCGGAGCCGGTGCGGCCGCGGCCGAGCACGTCGCGGCCGGCGATCGAGTCGGGCAGGGTGGCGCCCTGGATCGGGAACGGCGCGATGACGCCTTCGCGGGTGAGCGTGCTGAGGATGCCCTTGGGCAGGTCCAGCTCGGCGAAGGTGTCCGCCGGGGGCCGGGCCGGGGTGCCCTCGACGACGGTGAATTCGGCGGCCTCGGGCACGGCGGCGGCGCGGGTGTTCTTGGGGGCGCCGGTGCGGCCGCGCGGCTTGCGGGCGCGCTCGGCGTCGCCGGTGGCGCGCGGGTTCTCGCCGCGGCGGGCGCGGTCTCCGGCGCCGGTGCGGCCGGCGTTCTCGCCACGGCCGGTGTTCTCGGCACGGCCGGCGCCGGCGCTGCGGCGCGGGTTCTCGCCGCGGCGGGCCTGGTCGGTGGTGCGGGCGGCGCGGTCACGCGGCGGGCGGGCAGGGGTGGTCACGAAGTCTCCATACGTCGGTCGGCAGCCCCGGGTGGGGGCTGGTCGGCCGTCGGTAGGAAATTCGCCGCCCCGGCCGTACGGCGGCATGCGCGGGGGCCCGCACCGTGTGGTACGGGCCCCCGCTTCGCGAGATCGCGAGTCAGCGTGGAGGCTGACGTCAGATGACGCGGATGTTCTCGGCCTGCGGGCCCTTCTGGCCCTGGGTGACGTCGAACTCGACCTGCTGGCCCTCGACGAGCTCACGGAAGCCGTTCGCCACGATGTTCGAGTAGTGGGCGAACACGTCCGGGCCGCCCTCGGCCTGCTCGATGAAGCCGAAGCCCTTTTCGCTGTTGAACCACTTCACGGTGCCGGTAGCCATAACCGTCTCCTCAAAAACTGGGGCATCAGGGATTCACACCGCGTGAACCCCGGAGTAGCCGCGATCCCCATCCGGAGACTGAAACACCGGACAAAACAAATGCGCCTGTTGGTTGGAACCAGCAGGCGCACACATACGTTCATGGGAACCAAAACTGCAACTGGGTCGACTGTAGCACGGCGACACCCCGATTGACCGGGGACTTTTGTGCTCGACAGATCACGTTTGGCGGCCAGGAAAAGGGGGCAAGCGGCGCCCCGCCGAAGCGGGACGCCGCCTGTTTGGCGCGTCGGTCGGGCGTCGCCCGTGTCCGAACGAAGCGATCAGCGCCGTCCGGCCGGCTCCGGCACGCCGTACGCGTCCGCCGCCGGCGCCGGGCCGGCACCGTGGCCCCCGCCGTGGCCATGCTCGGGGTCGGGGTCGGCGCCGTGGCCGGGCCACCAGGCCCGGTTGCCGATCAGCGCGGTGAGCGCCGGGGTGAAGAACATCGCCATCACGAAGGCCGCCAGCACGATGCCGAAGGCCATGGCGAAGCCGAACTCCATCATGAAGGTGTTGCCGGCGAGCATGAACGTCCCGAACGAGGCCGCCAGGATGAAGCCGGCCGCGGCGACGGTCGGGCCTGCGTGGCGCAGCGCCTCGCGGGCCGCCTCGCGCGGGCTGCGGCCCGCGCGGGCCTCCTCGCGCAGACGGGCGATGATCAGGATGTTGTAGTCCGTCCCGATCGCCACCACGAAGAGGTAGATGAGGATCGGCATCATGAACATCAGGCCGGTCTCGTTGCCGATCTTCTGGAAGATCAGCGTGGTGGCGCCCAGCGTGGCGCTGAAGCCGAGGCCGACCGAGGCCATCAGGTACCAGGGGGCGACCACGCTGCGCAGCTGGAGGGCCAGGATGAGCAGGATCAGCAGCCCGGCGATCGGGAAGACCAGCTTGTAGTCGTGGGTCATCGCCAGGTTGATGTCCTTGAACACCGAGGTGAGGCCGCCGACCTTGGCCTCGCTGCCGGCCGGGGCCTGCGCGTGGGCGACGGTGCGCAGCTCGGTCACCGCGTCGATCGCCTCGTTGCTGGCCGGGGCGTCCTTGAGCATGACGGTGAACTGGGCGGTGGCGCCGTCGGCGCTGATGCTCTTGGCGTCGGCGCTCGGCAGGTAGACCTTGGAGACCCCGACGACGCCCTGCAGCTTGTCGGCGTAGGCCGGGAAGGAGGCCGGGTCGAGCTTCTTGCCGTCGGTGCTGCTCAGGTAGACCTGGCTCGGGTCGGCGGCACCGGCGGAGAAGCCCTTGGCCATCGTGTCCTGGACGACCATCGACTCCTTGTCCTTGGGCATGGAGCTGCCGGCCATGTCGAAGTTGCCGTTGTAGCCGAGCGCGCCCACGGACAGGGCGACCAGTACGCCGCCGGAGGCGACGGCGGCCAGTGCCGGGCGCTTCTGGACGATCCGGCCGAGCGCGGTGAAGCGCGCGGTGCTCGGCTCGTTCGTCCACTTCTTGCCGGGCCAGAAGACGGCGCGGGCGGGGATGACCGCGAGCAGTGCGGGGGCCAGGGTGATCGAGGCCAGGGCGGTGACCACGACCGCGATCGCCAGCGCGGGGCCGAGCGCCTGGAACATGCCGAGGCTGGAGAGGATCAGCGCGGCGAAGGCGATGGTGACGGCGCCGGCGGCGGAGGCGATCGCCTCGCCGACCCGGCCGACCGCGTTGGCGACGGCGGCGTTGCGGTCGTCGCCGGCCCGCAGCCGCTCGCGGTAGCGGAAGGCGAGGAACAGGAAGTAGTCGGTGCCGACGCCGAGCACGACGACGATCAGGATCGCCATCAGGATGGGTGTGCTCTTGAGGTCGAAGATGTCGGTCGCGTAGTTGATCAGGCCGATGGAGGCGGGCAGCGCGATCATCAGCGAGACCAGGACCGGCAGCAGGCCGGCCAGGATGCCGCGGAAGATGATGCCGACGATCACGATGACCAGCAGCACCGTGGCCATGGTGATGATGCCCTCGGCCGAGCCGGAGGCTTCCTTCTGGTCGAGCGCCTGGGCGGCGGGGCCGCCGAGCTGGAACTTCAGGTCGGTGCCGGAGGCCAGCGCCTTGCCGTCGTCACGGATGGCCTTGGCGATGTCCGCGGTCTTGTTCTGGTCCTGCTGCTTCGACTTGTCGACGGCGATCATGGCCATCGCGTACTTGTGGTCCGGGGATATGCCCAGCTGGTCGGACGGCGGGATGATCTTCTCGACGCCGTCGATCTTCTTGGCCGTCAGGTCCTGGACGAGCTTGCCCATCGCGGCCTTGTCCGCGTCGGTGAACGCGGCGCCGTCGTTGCGCTCGAAGAGTGCGAGCGCGCCCGGGGTGAAGGCGGCCGGGAAGGCCCGCTCCTGCACCTGTGCGGCCTGGATGGACTCGTAGTGCTTGGGGAGGAACGCGGCTTCGTCGGTCTGCGAGCTGACCTTCGGCGCGGTCATGATGACGGCGATCATTCCGATCACCCACGCGATGATCACCCACCACGCGCGGCGTACGACGAATTGTCCTAGTCGGTGGAACATGCTCGATGCCTCCTGGGCATGGTTCACCGCAGCCCTTGGGGGACGGGACGCCGGGCGACGGCTGGACCGGTGGGAGACGCGCGGCGGCGCTCCCTAGCCGGTCGGCAGGTAAGTAGGTCTGGGCGTCATCCTACGAGCACTTGCTTGCCGACCGGCAAGGAGCCCCCGTGGTCCAACCCCCGTCGGGGCCGCCGCTCAGCGGCCCCGGCCCAGTTTCCCCCGGGCGCACCACCCTTGACCTCGTGCTCCGGGTGGAGACAGCTCCCCCTCAGGGTGGATCTCTCCCCCTACCCCCTAGGAGGAGATGTCAGGGTAGGAAGGTAGGGAAAACCCCACCCCGGTCCGTCATGATGATCACCGTCCGGAGGCCTCCGGATGAACGCCGCCCCAACGGAGCACCGCCATGATCCCCTTCGACGAAGGCCGCGCCCGGCTGCTGCTCGCCCACGCCTGCGAGTCCGCCGGACTGCCCGGCCCCGGCGACGCCCGGCTGCTCGCACTCGGCGAGAACGCCGTCTTCGACCTCGGCGACCCTGCCGTCGTCGCCAAGGTCGGCCGCGGCCCCGAACTGTACGAACGGGCGCGGCACGAACTCGCCGTCGCCCACTGGCTCGCCGCCCAGGACGTCCCGGTGGTCCGCCCGTACGACGCGGTGGAAGCCGAGCCCCAGCTCGCCCACGGGCACCCCGTCACCTTCTGGCACCGGCTCGCCCCCGCCGTCCGCCCCGCCCGCCCCGCCGACCTCGCCCCGCTGCTGCGCACCCTGCACCGGCTGCCGCTGCCGCCCTTCCCCCTCGCCCACCGCGACCTGCTGGCCCCCGTCGAACGCTGGCTGGCCTCCGCCGAGGGCCACGTCGACCCGGCCGACGTCGCCTTCCTGCGCCACCGCCGCGACGGCTTCGCCGCCGCCCTGCCCGACCTCGCCCCGCACCTGCACCCCGGCGTGATCCACGGCGACGCGCTGCCCCGCAACGTCCACGTCGGCCCGGACGGGCCCGTCCTGCTCGACCTGGAGAACGTCTCGCACGACCTGCGCGAACACGACCTGGTGGTCCTCGCGCTCAGCCACGACCGGTACGGCGTACCCGGCGAGGAGTACCGGGCCTTCGTCGAGGCGTACGGCTGGGACGTGCGCGCCTGGCCCGGCTTCGCGGTGCTGCGCGGGGCCCGGGAGACCGCCAGCGCCTCCTGGGTCGCCCAGCAGGTACCCGGCAACCCGGCCGCGCTGGCGGAGTTCCGGCGCCGGGTCGCCTCACTGCGGGAGGGCGCCACCGAGGTGCGCTGGTACCCGTTCTGAGGCGTCGGGCTCCTGGGGCGTCGAGCTTCCGAAGTGACGGCTCCTGAAGTACCGGGACGCCCCCGGCACGGCCCCCGGGATACCCGGCGGGCCGCGGGGGCGCCAACCGGGCGCGTGTGAGAAGACTCCTACGGCGCTGCGGTCCGCTCCGCAACCGGGGCACGTACGCTCGGCGTCCTATCGGACAGTCATCCTGACCGAGGGATCGGCGCCCGTCCTCTGCACCCCTCTGCACCACAGGAGCCGCCGCCATGCCCCACTCCGCCACCCGCCGGCCCTCCCCCCCGACCCGTACCGCGCTCACGGCCCGCCGTCGGCTGGTCGCAGGCTGCGTCGTGGCGGCCGCCGCCCTGGGACTGGCCGCGTGCGGCACCGCCAGCGGAGCCCTCCAGCCGACGGCCGGCGTCAGCACCCAGCCCCCGATCACCCTCGCGCCGACCGACGGCCGGCCGACCGACGGGCCCGTCGCCACCGTCGCGCCCACCCCCGACTCCGACGGCGCACCCGCCTCCGCCGCCCCGCCGGCCGTCCCGAAGCCGCACACGCCCCAGGCGCCGGCCGGGACGAGCGCCGCGCCCCACGGCGGCACGCCGAGCACCCCGGTCACCACCACGGCCGTCGCGACCACGCCCGCGACCACGCCCGCGGGCACCCCCGCGCCGCCGCCCGCGCCGGTCAAGCCGGGCACCGTCATCGGCTCCACCGCCTCCGGCGGCCGCACCGTGGCGCTCACCTTCGACGACGGCCCCGGCCCCGCCACCGGCCAGATCCTCGACCTGCTCGCCCAGTACCACGCCAAGGCCACCTTCTGCGAGATCGGCCAGAACGCCGCCGCCAACCCGGCCCTGGTCAAGCGCGTCCTCGCGGCCGGCCACCGGCTCTGCGACCACAGCGTCCACCACCCGCAGCCGTTCGCGAAGCTCCCCCACGACAAGGCCGTCTACGAGATCTCCGCCGCCAGGGACATGATCGTCAAGGCCGGCGGCCCCGGCACCCGGGTCGACTGGTTCCGCGCCCCCGGCGGCGGCTTCAACGCCGACAACGAGCAGATCACCGCGAGCCTCGGCATGTCCTCGCTCGGCTGGTCCGTCGACCCGCGCGACTGGTCCCGCCCGGGCGTGCCCGCCATCGTCTCCACCGTGCAGAAGCAGCTCAAGCCCGGCGGCGTGATCCTGATGCACGACGGCGGCGGCGACCGCACCCAGAGCGTGGCCGCGCTCAAGCAGCTGCTGCCCTGGCTGGTCGCCCAGGGCTACACCTTCGACTGGCCCGCCGAATAGCCGACTCACCGGCCACCTCGGGGGCGGCTACCTCATCGGCCACCGCGGGTCGACCACGGCCTGCGGGTCCTTGCCGCGGCGCAGCCACGCCTGCAAGCCCTCCGCCCACTCCCGGTACCAGCCGATCTGGCGCCCGTGCAGCTCGGCCGGCGCGACGTCGCCGACCTCGGCCCGGTAGCGCTCGGCGAGGGCGACGGCGACCCGGACGGCCGCCAGCGCGTCGCTGCCCGCCTCGTGCGCGTCCGTCAGCTCGACGCCGTACACCTCGCAGACCCGCTGCAGGGTGCGCGAGCCCTTGCGGTACTTGTCCACCGCCCGGTCGACGACCAGCGCGTCCAGCACCGGCCCGACCGGGGCGCCGAGGCGCTCGGCGAGCGGCACCAGCCCGTACCGGCGCAGCTCGGCGTCGAGCAGCGACAGGTCGAACGGCGCGTTGAACGCGACCACCGGGCGCCCTGCGGCGAGCCGCTCGCAGAGCGCGCCGGCTATCTCCTCCACCGCCTCCTTGGCCGGCCGGCCCTTGCCGCGGGCCAGGTCGTCGCCGATGCCGTGGATCGCCTCCGCCTCGGCCGGGATCGGGACCCCGGGGTCGAGCAGCCAGTGCACGGCCCCCACCCGGCGGGCCCCGACGGTGTCCACGAGCGCGGCCGTGACGATGCGGTCCACGGCCGGGTCGGTGCCCGTGGTCTCCAGGTCGAAGCCGACCAGTGGCTGCTGCCACCAGCTCATAAGGGGGTGTCCTTCCGTCCTGCCTCTCGAAACAGCCCCCATCATCACCCGCCCCACCGACAACCCGGCCGCTGGGGGAGCTGATCCCGCTGCTCGGCGCCCTAGTCTGGTCCTCGGACCTGAGCGAAGGAGCCGACCATGAGTACCTCCCCGGATCTGCCCGTGCCCCCTCACCGGCCCGACGAGCCCCACCCGTTGCGGACGATCAGAGAGATCCGCGGGTCCCTCCCCGAGGAGCAGGTCAAGCACTTCGACGCCGAGCTCGCCGACACCGACATCGACGCGCTGCCGGCGATACTGCACCGCTGGGCGACGCTGGGGAACGACGGTTTCCTCGACCAACTCCTGTCGACGCCCTTCGAAGGGCTGGAGTTCGGGTCCCGCTCCTACGACGACGCGGCGGGCACCGAGTGATCTATCTGCTGGACACCAACGTGGTCGCCGAGCTCACCACGCGGCCGAAGCCGGCCCCCGCCGTCGTCGAATGGGCCCGCTCCGTCCCTGCGACGGCGCTCTGCCTCAGCGTCATCACCGTCGCGGAAGTCGAGGCTGGGGTCGCGGCCACGTCCGATCCGCTACGCCGAGCCGTGTTCGAGCATGTCCTGGAGGGCATGCGGGTGGAGTACCGGGGCCGGATCGCGGCCATCGGTGAACGGGAGGCCGCCGCGTACCTCGCTGTCCACCGCCGGCTCAAGAGCGCCGGGACGAACATCGATCCGCCCGACGCGCTGATCGCGGCCACTGCCATCGCGAACGGTTGGACGCTGGCCAGCCGGAACGTCAAGCATCTCGCCCGGACCGGTGCGATCGTGCTGAACCCGTGGGAGTACTGAGGGTGCGTCACGTGTTCGCCCCGGTCCGCTCGGGCGGACCGGGGCGAACACGGGCGTTCAGGTGGTGGTGAGGAGGGTGCGGCCGAGCCAGTCGGTGGTGTCGTGGGCGCCGGGGAGGACGTAGAAGTAGCCGCCGCCGGTGGGGCGGAGGTGGCGGGCGAGGGGTTCGGCGTTGAGGCGGGTCTGGACGGCTTCGAACTGGCGGGCCACGTCCTGCTGGTAGCAGCAGAAGGCGAGGCCGAGGTCGGGTTCGCCGTCGGGGTCGAGGCCGCGGTCGTAGTTGAAGGCGCGGCGCAGGATGCGGCTGTCGCGGGTGCCGTCGGTGCGGGGGTTGGCGAGGCGGATGTGGGAGTCGAGGGGGATGACGGCGCCGTCGGGGTCGTTGCGGTAGTCGGGGGTGTCGGTCTCGCCGGCGGCGCCGAGCGGGGCGCCGTCGTTCTTGCGCCGGCCGATCAGGCGTTCCTGCTGCTGGAGCGGCACCTCGTCCCAGCCGGCGACGAGGGTGCGGATGGCGCGGATGACCTGGTAGCTGCCGCCGGCGGCCCAGCGCGGTTCGTCGCCGCCCTCACCAACCCAGACGAGGGCGTCCAGTTCGCGGGCGTTCGCGGTGTCGGGGTTCTCGATGCCGTCCTTGAAGCCGAGCAGGTTGCGGGCGGCGCCGGTGGGGCGGGAGCGGTTCTGGAAGCCATCGAGCTGCCAGCGCGGGCGGATCAGGCCGTGGGTGCTGCGCAGCAGGTCGCGGATGGTGTGCTGGACGGTGTCGCGGTTCTCGGCGCAGATCTGGAGCGAGAGGTCGCCGTGGCATTCGGCGGGGCGCAGCGCGTCGACGGGGAAGGGGCGCATGGCGGTGAGCCGGCGGGGGCGGTGGCGGGTGAGGCCGTAGCGGGTGTCGAAGAGGGAGGCGCCGACGGCGACGGTGACGGTGAGGTCGTCGGTGGGCAGGTCGGGGCCGAGGGTGCCGCTGTCGGAGGGGGCGGTGGCGGGGCCGAGGTCGGGCGGGGTGCCGCCGGTGGTGAGGAAGCGGATGCGGTCGGTGAGGGTGCGCAGGAGGGTTTCGAGGGCCTTGCGGTCGCGGGCCTTGACGTCGAGGGCGAGGAAGGTGCCGTAGCCGGGGGGCGGGTTGGTGATGCCGGCCTGGTGGCGGCCGTGGAAGTCGATGCGCCGGGTGGCGGGGCGGGGCGCGGCCTGGGCGGGGCGGGCGCCGGTGAGGGTGAGGGCTCCGGCGGTGGTGGCGCCGAGGGCGGTGCGCAGCAGGCCGCGGCGGGTGGCGCGGGGGTGTTCGGAGCCGGTGGAGTGCGGGCTGTCGATCATGGACGGGACGCTAACAAGCGGTCGGGCCCGGTGCTCGGGTGAGCGCCGCGCCCGACCGCCGGTCACCATCCGTCCGGCCTACTCCCCTCACCCGGGCGAGGGTCACCCGGGTGAGGGCCGCTGAGCGAACGTCACCAGGAGACCGTCACCGGGCGAAGGTCACCGGGCGAACGTCACCGGGCGCGGGCGAGGGCGATCCGGCTGGGCAGCACGCTGGCGGCGACGGCCAGGGCGAGGCAGACGGCCGCGGCGGCGCCGAGCGGGAGCCAGGGCAGGTGCGGGTCGATGGCGGCCTGGCCGGCCAGGATGCGGTGGTTGAGCAGGGCGGTGGTGCCGTACTGGGTGAGGGCGGTGACGGCGAGGGCCAGGACGGCGGCGGTGGCGACGACCAGGACGGCTTCCAGGGCGACCATGTGCAGCACCTGGCGGCGCAGGGTGCCGGCCAGCCGCAGGACGGTGAAGTCGCGTCGGCGGTCGGCGGCGGACATCACCATGGTGTTGGCGATCGCGATGAGCGCGTACAGCAGGGCGGGGCCGAGGATGGTCGTGGTGGCGATCCACGCGTAGTGGGCGCCGGGGTCGGGGCCCAGGGCGCGGGCGTCGGTGAGTTCGCCGCCGAGCCGGTCGGCGGCCGGGGGTTCGGCGGAGAGGTGGACGGCGCCGGGGTGGGCGCCGCCCAGGTGGGCGGTGGTGGCGTCGCCGCTGAGCAGGATCTCGTCGAGGCCCAGCTGGGTGCGGTAGACGAGGGCGAGGCGCAGGGTGGTGACGGTGCCGTCGGCGAGGCGCAGGTGGACCTGGTCGCCGAGGGTCCAGCCGTGGCCGCGGGCCTGGTCGGTGGAGGCGGCGAGGGTGGGCCCGTGCAGGTCGGCGGCGGTGCCCTGGACGACGGGCAGGGTCCAGGCGGTGGCGAGGTCGCCGTCGACGACGGTGGCGGCGGAGGGGGCGGAGGCGGGTGAGTCCTCGCCGGGGTCGGCGAAGTCGGCGGGGGCGGCGCCGAGGCCGGTGACCACGGTGGGGGTGGTGGCGGTGGCGCGCAGGCCGGGCCGGTCGGCGGTGAGCCGGTGTGCGGCGTCGTCGGGCAGCGGGGTGGCGCCGGGGCGCAGCACGTACCGGGCGGCGGTGGTGGCCCGGTTCTGGGCGGTCATGGCGTCGGCGAAGGCGGCGGTGGAGCCGATGACGGTGCCGGTGAGGGCGATGGTGAGGAAGGCGGGGGTGGCGGTGGAGACGGTGCGGCGGACGGCGGTGAGCGCGTTCTGCCGGGCGAGCAGGGGTGCAGCGCCGACGGCGCGGGCCAGTGGCGCGCTGAGCGCCCGGACCAGGGGCGGGACGATCAGCGGGGCGAACAGGGCGAGGGCGGTGATCGTCAGCAGGTCGGCGCCGAGGACCCACTGGGAGGCGAGCTGCGGGTCGGCCGGCTGGTCGCCGGGGGCGGCGGGCATGGTCGGGGCGGCCAGGTAGTAGCCGACGGTGCCGGCCAGGGCGAGCAGTCCGGCGAGGGCGCAGGCCCAGCGCACGGGCGTCATGACCGTGCGGTCGACGGCGGCGTCGCCGAGTGCCTCGACGGCCCGGACCCGGCCGGCGCGCAGGGCGGCGGTGACGGCGCCGAGCAGGGCGACGAGCAGGCCGACGGCGGCGGCGGTGAGCAGCGGGGCGGGGGCCGGGTGCGCCGCGAAGCCGTCCGGGGCGGCGCCGCGGGCGACCAGCCAGGCGGCGAGGGCGGGCGCGCCGGGCAGGGCGAGCAGGCAGCCGGTGACGGCGGCGGCGAGGGCGACGACGGCGGCCTCGCCGGTGATCAGCCCGACGACCTGGCGGGGGGTGGCGCCGACGGCGCGCAGCATCGCGATCTCCTGGCGGCGCTGGGCGACGGCGAAGGCGAAGGTGCCGGCGACGACGAAGACGGCGACGAAGGCGGCCATCGCGGCGCTGAACAGGAGCACCTTGTGGAGGGAGGGCGCGCCGAGCGGGGAGTCGTCGCCGGCGGTGTTGTCGAGCAGGGTGCCGGTGGTGGCGACCAGGGTGACGCCGAGGGTCAGGGCGAGGTAGGAGCCGGCGAAGGCGGCCTTGCGGCGGCGCAGTGCGGCGGCGGCGACGGGCAGCAAAGTAACGAGGGATCTCATGCGCCCACCTCGCTGCGCTCGGCGGGGGCATTCGCCCACGCGCACCTCTCGATGATGAACTCGCTCCGCTCGTTCATGCCGCCGTCTCCAGGGCGGTCATCCGCTCGGCGATCTGCGGGGCGGTGGGGTGGTCGAGGTCGGCGACGAGGCGGCCGTCGGCGAGGAAGAGCACGCGGTCGGCGTAGGAGGCGGCGACCGGGTCGTGGGTGACCATGACGGTGCTCTGGCCGTCGCGGTCGACGAGTTCGCGCAGCAGGGCGAGGACGTCGCGGCTGCTGGCGCTGTCGAGGGCGCCGGTGGGTTCGTCGGCGAAGAGCACCTGCGGGCGGGTGATCAGGGCGCGGGCGATGGCGACGCGCTGCTGCTGGCCGCCGGAGAGCTGGGAGGGCAGGTGTCCGGTGCGTTCGCCGAGGCCGACCTGGGCGAGGGCGCGGTGGACGTCGGCGCGGTCGGGGCGGCGCCCGGCCAGGCGCAGCGGCAGGCCGACGTTCTGTTCGGCGGTCAGCGAGCCGACCAGGTTGAAGGCCTGGAAGACGAAGCCGAGCTTCTCGCGCCGCAGGACGGTCAGCCGGCTCTCGGTGAGTGCGGCGAGGTCGGCCCCGTCGAGGACGACCCGGCCGCCGTCGGGCCGGTCGAGCCCGGCGGCGCACTGGAGCAGGGTGCTCTTGCCGGAGCCGGAGGGGCCCATGACGGCGGTGAAGGTGCCGCGGGCGAAGTCGACGTCCACTCCCCTGAGCGCGTGGACGGCCTCCGGCCCGGTCCCGTAGGTGCGGTGCAGTTGTTCGAGGCGCAGTACGGCCCCGTCATCCCCCATGATCATCACGGGGGCTATGACTACCACGGCCGCCCCTGCTCCGACCAGCCCTGACCGCTGGGGCGGGCCCGGTTCGGGCGGCGGGCCCGGTTCAGGCGGCGGGCTCGCGGACCAGGTAGACGTCGATCGGGTCCTCGTGGTCGAGGACGAAGCCGTGGCGCTCGTAGAGGCGGCGGGCGGGGCTGCCCTGGAGGACGTCGAGGCGCACGGGCTCGCCGGCGGCGTCGGCCTGGGCGAGGAGGTGGCGCAGGACGGCGCTGCCGAGGCCGCGGCCCTGGTGGGCGGGGGCGAGGTAGAAGTGCTCGATCCAGCGGCCGCCCTGCTCGGCGGGGCGGACGGTGACGGAGCCGGCGAAGGCGCCGTCGACGAGGATGACGGAGCTGTGGCGGCTGGAGAAGCCCGCCCGCAGGCGCCGGCGGACCCGGTCGTCGTCGTAGCGGCCGAGGCGTTCGAGGTCGGCGCGCAGCACGACGGCCTTGAGTTCGGCGACGGGTTCGACGTCGGCGGCGGTGGCGGGGCGCAGGGTCCAGGCGGGGAGGCTGTTCACGGCCCGCAGTGTGGCAGCGGCCGCACCGGCCTGGCCAGCGGGTTTCGGGGGCCGGACGCCGGGGCGGGGCGCGCCGAGGGGCCGGGCGGTGGCCCGGCCCCCTGCTCCGACGGGCCGGCGGGAAGGCGGGAAGGCGGGAAGGCGGGGGCGGCTAGCGGGTGCCGAGGTCCAGTGCGGGGAAGGAGTAGTCGTCCCAGAGGGCGCGTTCGTCGTCGTGCGGGGCGTACTGGACGCCGGGGTTCAGGTCCCAGATCCGGGTGGCCCGCGCGTCGGCGGTGTAGGACGGCCAGCCCGGGTCGCCCTGGCGGGCGAAGGAGGCCCAGGCGTCGGCCATCCGCGCGGACAGCCGGGTGAGTTCGGGCCGCTGGGCGGCGACGGTCTGCGCGCCGCGCGGGATCGCGCCGAGATCCAGGCCGCCGAAGACGAAGGGCAGTTCCAGGGTGTGCATGGCGCCCAGGTTCTGGGCGGCGGGCAGGCCGGGGACGTAGGGCACGTGCCAGTCGAACTGGTAGACGTAGGTGGGCCGCCAGCGGGACTGGGCCTCGGCCAGGCGCAGGGTGGGGATCCGCTCGGTCTGGTCGGTGAGCATCGCGTTCACCACCCGGCCCTCGGTGGCCCCGGGGCGGTCGGCGGCGTACCGGTCGTACATCTGCTGTTTGCGGTCGGCGAGCACCGGGGGCAGGGTGCGGTAGGCGCTCAGCGGGAGGTCGGGCAGCGTGGGGTCGAACAGCGCCCAGTAGTCGGTCTCGTTCTCGGTGGTGCCGGTCATCACGTCGACGTCGCGGGCGCTGCCGGCGGCGATCCGTTCGACGACCGGGCCGGGTACCAGCGCCCCGTCGATGGAGGGGCCGAAGAAGACCGCGGAGGACAGTCCGGAGAGCCCGTGCTGGACCTGTTCCTGGAGGTCGAGGACCTGTGGGGTGCTCAGCCGGTCGAGGTCCGCGACGGTGTGGATGCCGCCGGTGGCGAAGACCTTTGCGGCGGTGGCCCGCGCGGCGGCCGCGGTGTGCACCAGGTAGCCGGGCCCGCTCTCGACGATGGCGCGCTGGAAGAGCTGCTCGGGGTGGTCGCCGGCCAGCAGGGCGCTGATCGAGATCGCGCCGGCCGACTGGCCGAAGACGGTGACGTTGCCCGGGTCGCCGCCGAAGGCGCCGATGTGCCGGCGCACCCAGGCCAGCGCGGCGCTCTCGTCGCGCAGCCCGTTGTTGCCCGAGCCGGCGTAGGACGGGTCGAGCGCGCCGAGTTCCGTCCAGCCCAGGATGCCGAGCCGGTAGTCCAGGTTCACCACGACGGCGTCGCCGCGTTCGGCCAGCAGGCCGCCGTCGAAGACGGGCTGGCCGGCGGCGCCGAGTTCGTCCGCGCCGCCGTGCAGGAAGACCATGACGGGTTTGCGGGCGCCGCCGCCGTGCGCCGACCACACGTTGAGGTACAGGCAGTCCTCGGTGCCGCCGCCGCCCGCGCTCAGGTCCTGCGGGCAGCCGGGGCGGGCCCGGGTGGCGCGCAGCGTTGCGGGCCAGGGCGCGGCCGGCTGCGGCGGGCGGAACCGGCGCTCGCCGGTGGGCGGCGCCGCGTACGGGACGCCCAGGTAGGCGCACCGGCCGTCCTGGGACACCCCTTGCAGGCGGCCGACGGAGGTCGCCGTACGGCAGCCGCCCGTCTCCCGGGCCTCGGCGGGGACGGCCGGCAGCAGGCCCAGCAGGGCCGCCGCCACACCGGCCAGTGCGAGCGGCCAGCGCGGGGGGACGGTTCGGCGGGCCTTTCCCGGCCGTCTTCCGCGCAGCCCCGCCCCGGGCCCTTCGCGCAGCCTTCCGCGCGCGGCCCCCCATGCTGCTCCGCGCACTGTCCCGCGCTTTGTCCCGCGCTTCGTTCCGTACACCACGGCGCACTCCCCTCGACGTCGTCGCGCCGCTCGTGCGGCCGCGACCCCGTCTCCAGCTTGCGCGGCTCGGCCCGGGGGTGTCGCCGCCGCACGGATGGAGTTCCGGGTCTCCACCCGGGGGTGGAGAGGGGTAATTGACGATCCATCAGGAACGGGGGGTGCGGGTTCAGGACACCGGCCGGGAGTCGCCCCAGGCGCCCTCGAACTCCTCGCGGTAGACCTCCAGCAGGCCCTGTTCGCTGCCGCCGGGCTGCTGGCCGGCGCCGCCGCGCAGCACCAGGGCCGGGGACTCCATGCCCCGGGCGCGGCGCAGGTAGGGCTGGATGACGCCGAGGTCGCGGCTCTGGCGGCGGCCGCCGACCTGGCCGGTCGGGCGGGGGCCCTCGACGAGGTAGGCGGTGAAGCGCGGGGTCTCGTCGAAGACCCGGATCTCGAAGCCGCCCTGGTCGCGCAGCCGGGCCCGCACCCGGCGCACGTGCATGATGTTCATCTCGATGGAGCGCGACAACTCACCGCGCCCGAGGCCGAGTTCGCGTTCGCGACGGCGGACGGCGCTGCTCGCCGGGTTGAGGAAGAGCAGGCGGACCCGGCAGCCGTCGCCGGCCAGGCGCACCAGCCGCTTGCCGGTGTAGTTCTGGCAGAGCATGCCGAGGCCGATGCCGAGCGCGTCCAGGCGCCGGGCGCCGTCCAGCAGGTCCTCGACGGGCAGGTCGCGCTGGAGGCGGACGCGGTCGGCGTGCACGGCGACGACGTCCGCGTACCGGCCGGCCACCAGCGACTCGACGACGTCGGCGGGCACGCCGCCGGCGCCGCCGTCCAGGACGGCGAGCAGGCGGGCGGCGGCGCGTTCGGTCTGGGCGAGGACGGTCTGGGTGAGCACCCGGTTGCGGGAGACCACGTGCCGGGCCACCTCCAGTTCGTCCAGGGCGAGTTCGATCTCGCGCCGGTCGGACAGGTAGGGCTCGAAGCAGGGCCAGTGCTGGACCATCAGCTCGCGCAGCTGGGGCAGGGTGAGGAAGACCAGCGGGTCGTCGTCGGCCGGGTCGAGCAGGTAGCCCTTGCGGCGGCTGACCTCGCGGACGGCTCCGGCCCGGTGCGCCCACTCCTCGCCGGCGGGGCCGGCGGCGGCGGTTACCCAGTCCTCGCCGTGGGCGGGGGCGTAGATGGGGTGCAGCACCTCGTCGACGAGGGAGCGCAGCCGCTGCTCGACGAGGTTGAGCCAGACGTAGGCGCGGCCGGACAGCCGGACCCGCTGGTAGGCGTCCTCCCATTCGGCGGCGGACCAGGCGAGGGCGGGGATCTCGACCGGGCCGCCCTGGGCGGGCACCAGGGGGCGGCCGGACAGGGTGGGGCGCATGACGACCGTGGGCGCCTCGCTGCGGGCGCCGCCCCGGTCGGGGCCGTCGGGCCCCGGGCCGCGACCGCCGGCGGGGAACACCATGCGCCACCTCACCTGGTCTGCTGCTCTACGCTCCGCCCCTGCGCGGCTGATGGAGCGCCACCGGCCCGGGGGCGGCCGGACGATCAAGGGTACTGCCCGCCGCGAGCGGTGCGCAGCCGGATGGCCCCCGGGGCCCGGCACCACCACCAGGCCCACCCTTCACAGACCCGCGCCCATCGCAAGCCCCACCCGCCACAGGCCCCGCTTATCACAGGAATGCCGGCTGGACACCCGTTCGGGCGAACCGGCCGCACATGTCCCGGCCGCCGGGGGAAGGCTCGGGGAGTATGCGCACTGTGCCGTGCGTCACGGCGCGCGAGCGCCGCACATGCCCGGCCGCCCGGCCGGGAAGAGAGCGTCCGGGTCCGGGCGCGCTATCGGACTACACGTCAGTTTCCCTTGAGTGCAAGGAAGTTGAGGACTCATGCAGGTCTGGCCCGGTAAGCCCTACCCCCTCGGCGCCACCTACGACGGGGCCGGCACCAACTTCGCGGTGTTCTCCGAGAGTGCCGACCGGATCGAGCTGTGCCTGATCGACGAGGACGGCTCGGAGACGGCCGTCGAACTGCGCGAGACGGACGCCTTCGTCCGGCACGCCTACCTCCCCGGCGTCCAGCCCGGCCAACGCTACGGCTTCCGCGTCCACGGCCCGTACAACCCCGGCCTCGGCCAGCGCCACAACAGCGCCAAACTGCTGCTGGACCCGTACGCCAAGGCGATGAGCGGGCACATCGACTGGGACGAGGCCGTCTACGGCTACCACTTCGGCGCGCCCGAGCGCCGCAACGACCTCGACTCCGCCCCGCACACCATGCACTCGGTCGTGATCAACCCGTACTTCGACTGGGGCACCGACCACCCGCCGCGCACCGACTACCACCGCACCGTCATCTACGAGGCGCACGTCAAGGGCCTCACCCGGCTGCACCCGGGCATCCCCGAGGAGATCCGCGGCACCTACGCGGGCCTGGCCCACCCGGCGGTGATCGAGCACCTGGCCAAGCTCGGCGTCACCGCGATCGAGCTGATGCCGGTGCACCAGTTCGTCCGCGACCACCGGCTGCGCGACCTGGGCCTGTCCAACTACTGGGGCTACAACACCATCGGCTTCTTCGCCCCGCACTCCTCCTACGCCTCCAGCGGCGATCGGGGCCAGCAGGTGCAGGAGTTCAAGTCGATGGTCAAGGCGCTGCACGCGGCCGGGATCGAGGTGATCCTGGACGTCGTCTACAACCACACCGCCGAGGGCAACCACCTCGGGCCGACGCTGTCCCTGCGCGGGCTGGACAACGTCTCCTACTACCGCCTCGCCCGGGACCAGCGCTTCTACGAGGACACCACCGGCACCGGCAACAGCCTGCTGATGCGCAGCCCGCACGTGCTCCAGCTGATCATGGACTCGCTGCGCTACTGGGTCACCGAGATGCACGTCGACGGCTTCCGCTTCGACCTCGCCGCCACCCTGGCCCGGCAGTTCCACGAGGTCGACCGGCTCTCCTCCTTCTTCGACCTCGTCCAGCAGGACCCGGTGGTCTCCCAGGCCAAGCTGATCGCCGAACCCTGGGACCTCGGCGAGGGCGGCTACCAGGTCGGCAACTTCCCGCCGCTGTGGACCGAGTGGAACGGCATGTACCGGGACACCGTGCGCGACCTGTGGCGCGGCGAGACCGCCGCCCTCGCCGAGTTCGGCTCCCGGCTCACCGGCTCCTCCGACCTCTACCAGGACGACGGCCGCCGCCCCATCGCCTCCATCAACTTCGTGACCTGCCACGACGGTTTCACCCTGCGCGACCTCGTCTCCTACAACGACAAGCACAACGAGGCCAACGGCGAGGACAACCGCGACGGCGAGTCCTTCAACCGCTCCTGGAACTGCGGCGTCGAGGGCCCCGGCGCCGACCCGGCCGTCGAGGAGCTCAGAGCCCGCCAGCAGCGCAACCTCATCGCCACCCTGATGCTCTCCCAGGGCGTGCCGATGCTCTCCCACGGCGACGAACTCGGCCGCACCCAGCAGGGCAACAACAACGCCTACTGCCAGGACAACGAACTCACCTGGGTGCACTGGCCGGACGGCGACGGGCCCGAGGCGCGGCTGCTGGAGTTCACCCAGGGGATGATCTGGCTGCGCCGCGACCACCCGGTGTTCCGGCGGCGGCGCTTCTTCCACGGGCGGCCGGTCCCCGGGCGCCCCGGGCCGGGGACGCTCGCCGCCGGCGGCCGCCCCTCCGGCGGTCACGCCTCCGGCCGTCACCCCTCGGGCGGCCACCTCTCGGGCGGCTACGACTCGGGCGGCTACGACGACCTCACCGACATCGCCTGGTTCACCCCCGGCGGGGAGGAGATGACCAAGCGCAACTGGGGCGCCAGCTACGCCAAGTCGCTGACCGTCTTCCTCAACGGCTACGCCATCTCCGAGCCGGACCGGCGCGGCGGGCGGATCGTCGACGACTCCTTCCTGCTGATGTTCAACGCGCACTTCGAGCCGCTGGAGTTCACCCTGCCCGCCGACCACGGGCAGGAATGGCAGGTCGTGGTCGACACCGCGCAGGCCCGGCTGCCCGCCCCGGGCGCGGGCGCGCGGGTCAAGGCCGGGGACGCGCTGTGGCTCACCGACCGCTCGCTGATGGTGCTCCAGCGGCCGGCCTGACACCCCGCGCTCACCTGTTCGGACCAGCAGCGGGTCTTGGCGGCGGGCTCCCCCGGGTACTCATGGACCTATGACCTCCGCCGCCGAGCCCGCACCGCCCCGCCCGGCCGCCGCCTCCCCCTCATCCGCCACCGCTACCGCCACGGCCCCCACGGCCAGCTACCGCCTCCAGCTGCAACCCGGCTTCACCCTCCACGACGCCGCCGCCGCCGTTCCCTACCTCGCCGCCCTCGGCGTCTCCCACCTGCACCTGTCCCCGCTGCTGGAGGCCGCCCCCGGCTCCACCCACGGCTACGACACCGTCGACCACGGCCGGGTCAGCGAGCAGCTCGGCGGCGAGGCCGCCCTGCGCGCGCTGGCCGCCGCCGCCCACCGGCACGGCCTGCGGCTGCTCGTCGACGTGGTGCCCAACCACATGGCGGTGCCCGTCCCCGAGCGGCTCAACCAGCCGCTGTGGCAGGTGCTGCGCGAGGGCCCCGACTCGCCGTACGCGCGCTGGTTCGACATCGACTGGGCGGCCCAGCCGGGCCCCGTCGACGCCCCCGCGCGCGGCCGGGTGCTGCTGCCGCTGCTCGGCGACCGACTTGGCGCCGTGCTGGACCAGCTGGTGGTGGACGGCGAGGTGCTGCGCTACCACGACCACGAGCTGCCGCTGCGGCCCGGCACCTCGGGGCTGCCGCTCGACGAGCTGCTCGCCCGCCAGTGGTACCGGCTCGCCTGGTGGCGGCTGGCCCGCACCGAACTGAACTACCGGCGCTTCTTCACCGTCAACGAGCTGATCGCCGTCCGGGTCGAGGAGCCCGAGGTGTTCGCCGCCACCCACGCCACCCTGCTGCGGCTGCACGCCGACGGCGTCGTCGACGGCTTCCGGATCGACCACCCCGACGGGCTCGCCGACCCGCGCGGCTACCTGCGCCGCCTCGCCGGCGCCACCGGCGGGGCGTACACCGTCGTCGAGAAGATCCTCACCGGCGACGAGCGGCTGCCCGCGGACTGGCCGGTCGCCGGGACGACCGGCTACGACGCGCTGCGCCGCATCGACGGCGTGCTCACCGACCACGCGGGCGCCTGCCGGCTGGCCGGGGCGTACGCGGCGTTCCTGACCGGCTCCGCGCCGGACGGCCAACCCTGCGCCGACCCCCACCCGGCGGTCGCCGCCGCCCGGCGCGGGCGGGCCGACATGACCGCGCCGCACGGCGAGCTGGCCGCCGAGGTCGACCGGCTGGTGCGGATCGCGCTGCGGATCGGCGCCGCCGAGCCCGCGCACTCCGACCACGCGCCCTGGCAGCTGCGCGCGGCGCTGCGGCGGCTGTTCACCGGCTACCCGGCGTACCGGCCGTACGCCCGGCCCGGGGAGCCGGTGCCGCCGGCCTCCGCCGAGCAGCTGCGCGCGGCGCTGGGCGGCTCGGCCGACCCGACGGACCGGCTGGTCGCCGCCCTGGCCCTCGGGGAGCTGGGGAGCGGGCCGCAGAAGGACGAGTTCTGCGAGCGCTTCGCGCAGACCGCCGCCGCCGTCGCCGCCAAGGGCGTCGAGGACACCGCCTTCTACCGGTGGAACGCGCTGCCCGGCCTCAACGAGGTCGGCGGCGAGCCCGGCCGGCCGGGGCTGCCCCCGGCCCGGTTCCACGACTGGTGCCGCTACCTGGAGCGCGCCTGGCCGCACAGCATGACCGTGCTGTCCACCCACGACACCAAGCGCAGCGCCGACGCCCGCGCCCGGCTCGCCGTCCTCGCCGAGCAGCCCGAGGCCTGGGCCGCCGAGGCCGCCGCCTGGTCCACCGCCGCCGGGCCCGGCCCCCGCGGCGATCACGACCGCGAAGGCCGCCACGACGGCGAAAGCGGCCCCGACCCCGGTACCCGCGACGGCGACTGGCTGCTCTGGCACACCCTCGTCGCCGCCTGGCCGATCGACCCCGACCGGCTCGTCGCCGCCCTCCTCAAGGCCGCCCGCGAGGCCAAGCTGCACACCTCCTGGACCACCCCCGACGCCCGCTTCGAGCAGGCGCTCACCGCGCGCGCCCGCGCCGTCCACACCAACCCCGGACTGCTGCCCCGGATCGAGGGCCTGGTGCACGCCCTCGCCCCGTACGCCCGCGCCAACACCCTCGCCGCCGCGCTGCTGCACCTCACCGTCCCGGGCGTGCCCGACCTCTACCAGGGCAGCGAGGAGCCGCTGTACACCCTCGTCGACCCGGACAACCGGGGCGTGGTGGACCTCGGCGCGCTCGCCGTCCGGCTCACCGACGCGGCCGCCCCGCGCCCCGGCGACCTCGCCCGCGAGAAGCTGCACCTCACCAGGGCGGCGCTGCACCTGCGGCGCGACCGCCCGCTCGGGCCCTACCGGCCGCTGAGCGCCGCCGGCCCCGCCGCCGACCACCTGCTGGCCTTCGCCCGCGGCGCCGACGTGGTCACCGCCGTCACCCGGCTCCCGTACGGGCTGGAGCGCGCCGGCGGCTGGCGCGGCACCGTCCTGGAGCTGCCCGAGGGCGGGCCCTGGACGGACCAGCTGACGCTGCGGGCCCACCCGGCGGGCCCGGTGCCCGTCGCGCGGCTGCTGGCGGACCGGCCGGTGGCGCTGCTGACGAGGAGGAGCTGAGCGTGCGGATCTACGAGGTGTGGGCGCCCCTGGCCACCGACCGGGTCGAGGTCGAGGTCGACGGCTCCGCCCATCCGCTGGCCCGGTGCCCGCAGCGCCCGGGCTGGTGGACCGGCGGCGCCCCGGCCGGCGACTACGCCTTCCGCCTCGACGGCGGGCCGCCGCTGCCCGACCCGCGCTCCCCCTGGCAGCCGCACGGGCCCGACGGACCCAGCCGCCCGGTCGACCACGCCGCGTTCCGCTGGTCGCAGACCGGCTGGCGCGGCCGCGCGCTGCCCGGAGCCGTACTGTACGAGCTGCACATCGGCACCTTCACCCCCCGCGGCACCTTCGACGCCGCCGCCGAACACCTCGACCACCTCGTCGAGTTGGGCGTCGACTTCGTCGAACTGATGCCGGTCTGCCCGTTCCCCGGCCGGCACGGCTGGGGCTACGACGGGGTCTCGCCGTGGGCCGTGCACGAGCCGTACGGCGGGCCCGAAGGGCTGAAGCGCTTCGTCGACGCCGCCCACCGCAAGGGCCTCGGCGTGGTGCTGGACGTCGTCCACAACCACCTCGGCCCCTCCGGCAACCACCTTCCCGCGTACGGCCCGTACTTCACCGACCGGCACCACACGCCGTGGGGGGCGGCCGTCAACCTGGACGCCCCCGGCTCCGACGAGGTGCGCCGCTACCTGATCGGCAGCGCGCTCGGCTGGCTGCGCGACTACCGGATCGACGGCCTGCGGCTGGACGCCGTGCACGCCCTCGCAGACGACCGGGCCGTCCACTTCCTGGAGGAACTGTCCCACCAGGTCGAGAAGTTGGCCGTCGCGACCAACCGCCCGCTGTTCCTGATCGCCGAATCCGACCTCAACACCCCGCACACCACCGCCCCGCGCGCGGCCGGCGGCCAGGGCCTCACCGCGCAGTGGAGCGACGACTTCCACCACGCCCTGCACTGCGCGCTCACCGGCGAATCCCAGGGCTACTACGGCGACTTCGCGCGCCACCCGCTCGCCGCCCTCGCCAAGACGCTCACCCGCGGCTTCTTCCACGACGGCACCTGGTCCGGCTTCCGCGGCCGCGGCCACGGCCGCCCCTTCCCGCCGGACGGCGGACACCGGCTGCTCGGCTACCTCCAGACCCACGACCAGATCGGCAACCGGGCCCTCGGGGACCGCATCTCCACCTGCCTCACCACCGGCCGGCTCGCCTGCGGCGCCGCGCTGGTGCTCACCTCGCCGTTCACCCCGATGCTGTTCATGGGCGAGGAGTGGGGCGCGGCCACCCCCTGGCAGTACTTCACCGACCACACCGACCCGCAGCTCGCCGAGGCCGTCCGGCAGGGCAGGCGCCGGGAGTTCACCGACCACGGCTGGGCCGCCGAGTCCGTCCCCGACCCGCAGGAGCCCGCCACCATCCTGCGCTCCGTCCTCGACTGGACCGAACCCCGGCGCGCCCCGCACGCCGAACTCCTCACCTGGCACCGGACGTTGATCCGGCTGCGCCGCGACCGGCCGGAGCTGTCCGACCCCGGCCTCGGCGCGGTACGGGTGGCCTACGACGAGGCGGCGCGCTGGCTGGTGGTGCACCGGGGACCGTACCGGATCGCCGTCAACCTCGGCCCCACCGAAGCCGCCCTGCCACTGGACGGGACCGGGCGCGAACTGGTCGCGGCCTTCGGGACGGCGGCACTGGACGGGACGGCGGTACGGCTGGGGGCGGACGCGGTGGCCATCGTCGCGGTGGCGGTCGACGCGGTGGCGGTCGGCGCGGTCTGACCCGCCACGCGCGTCACCAGAGGAAGGTGCCGATCCGCTCCCGCAGCGAGGCCGCGTCCAAGCCGTAGGCGGCCAGGTGCTCCGGGATCGAGCCGTAGTGCCGGTGCTCCTCGCGCGGCACGCCCAGGCCCAGCACCCGGTGCGGGCGGTCGGCCAGGGCGGCGTGCGCCTCGTTCGCCGAGGTGCCCGCCAGGTACGGCTCCACCAGCACCACGTCCGCCCGCTCCCCCGCTGCCGCCCGCAGCCCGGCCGCGTCGAAGGGGCGCACCGTCGCCGCGTACAGCACGGTGGCGTCCAGGCCCTCGGTGGCCGCGAGCACCGCGTCCAGCATCGGCCCGACCGCGAGGACCACGCCGCGCGAGCCCTGCCGCACAGTGGTGAACCGGCCCGCCTCGACCGGCAGGGCCTGCGTGTTCTGGTGCGCCGAGAGGCGGACGTAGACGTTGCGGTCGCCGTCCGTGACGGCGTGGCGCAGCAGCTGCTCGGCCTCGTCCGGGTGGCCCGGCACGTGGACCGTCCAGTCCGGCAGGGTGTCCAGCAGGGCGACGTCGCCCGGGGACATGTGGGTGCGGCCGCCGGCCGGCCAGTCGTAGGAGCCGGCCGCGCTCACCAGGACGGCGCCGACGCCCTGGTGGACGAGGTCCAACTTGACCTGCTCAAAAGGCCGTTCGATCAGGAAGCTGGCGAAGGTGTGGGCGATCGGACGCATCCCGGTCAGCGCCAGGCCGCCGGCCGCGCCGATCAGCAGCTGCTCGCGGATGCCGACGTTGACCACCCGGTCCGGGTGGCGCTGCTGGGCCGGGGCGAAGGCGGCCGCGGTGATGTCGGCGAGCACCACGGCCAGCCGGGGGTCCTCGTCCAGCAGGCGGCTGGTGACGTCGATGAAGCGGTCGCGCATGGTGTCCATCGGTGAAGTGCCTTTCGGTTCGTGCTGGTTGGCGCGTGCGTGCTGGCTTGGCGCTTGCGTGGGGGTTCGCGGGCTCAAGGGTTCTCGGGCCCAGGACGTCTCGGGCCCAGGAGGCCTCGGGCTCAGGAGTCCTTGGGCTCGACCCGGGCGACCACCACGTGCGGGCGGCCCGGGTGCTCGGCGGTGTAGGCGCGGTACAGCGCCTCGTGGTCGCGGCCGTCCACCGTCGCGGTGGACCAGCCCTCGGCCGCGAACCGGGCCGCGATGCCGCCGTGCCAGCCGTGCGTGGCCGAGGAGTTGTCGATCACCACCACGTGCAGCCGCTCCAGCCCGTACGCACCGGCGAAGGCCACCGCCTCGTGGTTGGAGCCCTCGTCGAACTCGGCGTCGCCGACCAGCACCCACACCGCCGGGTCGGTCAGGCCCTGCGCCCGCAGCCCGAGCGCCGTGCCGACGCCCAGCGGCAGGCCGTGCCCGAGCGAGCCGGAGGCGATCTCCACCCCGGGGACGAGCATCCGGTCCGGGTGGTGGCCGAGCGGAGAGTCGTAGCCGCCGAAGCTCGGCAGCACCCCGGGGTCGATGAAGCCCTTGGCCGCGAGCACCGCGTAGTACGCCATCGGGCCGTGGCCCTTGGAGAGCAGGAAGCGGTCCCGGTCCTGCGCCCCGGCCCGCTCCGGGCTCACCCGCAGGACCCGGTCGTACAGCACCCAAAGCGCGTCCAGGGTGGAGGTGGCGGCCGGGCCGTGCTTCTCGTCGCCGGTCATCAGGCCCATCAGCGCCGACAGGTCCTCGAAGCGGGTGGTTTCCGCGAGGTCCGCGGTTGCGTTCGTCGTCATGACCACGATGGTGCAACTTAAAGTCGACTTGAGGTCAAGCGGCTAGAGTGGGTGCCCATGACCGCGACCCCGGACCACGGCCGAGCACCCGGCCCGCACCGCGACGACCTGCTCACCATCGGCCAACTCGGCCGCCGCAGCGGCCTCGCCGCCTCCGCCCTGCGCTACTACGAGAGCCTCGGCCTCATCCACGCCACCCGCACCGCCGGCGGCCAGCGCCGCTACCCCCGCGGCACGCTGCGCCGGATCGCCTTCGTCCGCGCCGCCCAGCGCGTCGGACTCTCCCTCGACGAGGCCCGCGTCGCCCTCGACCGGCTCCCCGAGCGCCCCGCCCCCAGCGGCGCCGAGTGGGACCGGGTCGCCGAATCCTGGCAGAGCCGCATCGACGAGCAGATCGCCGAGCTCCAGCGCCTCAAGGCCAAACTGACCGGCTGCATCGGCTGCGGCTGCCTCTCCCTCTCCCGCTGCTCCCTCTACAACGCCGCCGACCGCGCCGCCGACACCGGCCCCGGCGCCCGCTACCTCCTCACCCGCGACCCGGCCGGCGGCCCGGAACCCCTCTCCCCCGCCGCCACCGACGCCTGCGGGCCCCACTGAACCGCTGAACGGCTGAACCGCTGAAAAGCCTTTGCCGCAGCGGCGCCAGCCTGCCTACCGTGCGCCCATGCTGCCGGTGGTGGAGACGGAAGAACAGTGGGACGCGATCGTGCGCGACGAGGCGGTGCTGCGCCCCGGAGCCGAGGCGCTCTGCGCCGAACTGGGACTCGCCGGGCTGCCGTTGGAGCGCTTCGCGGAAGGGTCCGTCCCGGTCTACGCGGTGGGCGACACACGCGTCCTCAAGCTGTTCCCCGCCTCCGGCGCCGAGGGCGGCGTCACCGAGGAGCGCGTCCTCACCCGCCTCCAGGGCGCCCTGCCGATCCCCACCCCCGAGGTACGGGCCGCCGGCGCCCACGTCAACGGCTGGCGCTACGTGCTGATGTCACGGCTGTCCGGCGAGGGCCTGGCCCCCGCCTGGCCGCGGATCCCGCAGGCCGACCGGGAGCGGATCGCCCACGACTGCGGCCGGGCCCTGGCCGCCCTGCACGCCCTCGACCCCGGACCGCTCGCCGACACCCTCGGCCCCGGCGACTGGGACGCCTTCCTGGGCCGCCAGCGGGCCGGGGCGGTGGCCCGCCAGCGCGAACGCGGCCTGCCCGAAGCCTGGCTGGAGCAGATCCCGGACTTCCTGGCCGCCGCGCCGCTGCCCCGGGCGCCGCAACGCGCCCTGCTGCACACCGAGTTCATGCGCGAGCACCTGCTCGTCGACCCGGCCGACGGCTGGCGCCTGACCGGCCTGCTCGACTTCGAACCCGCCATGGTCGGCGACCCGGCCTACGACCTCGTCGCCGTCGGCCTGTTCACCACCCGCGCCGACCGCCGCCTGCTCGGCCGCCTCCTCGCCGGTTACGGGCGCGGCTTCGACCCGCGCCTGCTGATGGCGTACACGCTGCTCCACGCGTACAGCCACCTGCCGTGGTACCTGCGGGAGTTGAAGCCCTCCGCGCGGACGCTGGACGCCCTCGCGGAGGAGTGGTTCGGGATCGCCTAGGTCCGGTCGGAAAGCGGCCGGGGGTCGGTGCGCAGCAGGCTGTAGCGGACCACGTCACGCCACTGGCCATCCCGGAAGCCCATGCTGCGCTGGACGCCCTCACGGACGAAGCCGCACTTCTCCAGCGCGCGCTGCTCGGCGAGGTTGGTGTCCTCGGTGTCCGCCTCCAGCCGCATCACCACGGTGTGGGCGAACAGGTAGTCCACCAGCAGTTGTTGGGCCCGCGTGCCGATGCCCCGGCCGCGCGCCTCCGGGCGGATCATGATGCCGAGGTTCCAGTACGGCGCCAGGTCCGGCCGGCCGACCTGCCGCCAGGCGACGAACCCGGCGAACTCGCCCCCGGACAGCACCGCGAGCATCGACTGCTCGGGCGCCAGCAGGCCGTTCTCCGCCCAGAGACGCCGGGTCCGCCCGGGGTCGCGCCACCCGAACCACTGGAACGGGCCCGACGCCCTGGGGTCGTTCAGCAGTGCTTCGAGCGGGGCGAGGTCGGCTTCGCCGATCGGTCTGAGGGACACCGGTGCATCGTTCATGCAGGGCCCAACGGTCCGTGACCGGGCCCGGGTTCCCCACGGCGCGCGCCTTCAGGCGGTGATCGACCGGGCGAGCCGGAAGCCGACGTCGTCGATCCGCAGGGTGGGGTGGCTGCGGCGGCGGACGGAGGCGCGGCAGCTCCAGTGCTCGTCGAACCAGCCGCCGCCGCGCAGCACGCGGTAGCCGCCGTACACCTCGGCGTCGTACACGTCCCAGCACCACTCCCACACGTTGCCGAGCAGGTCGTACAGGCCGAAGCCGTTGGGGCGCAGGCCGCCCACCGGGTGCGGGCGCTCGTCCGAGTTGCCGCGGTGCCACGCGATCTCGTCGAGCGGCCCGTAGCGGGGGCCGTCCGTTCCGGCGCGGCAGGCGTGCTCCCACTCGGCCTCGGTGGGCAGCCGGTAGCCGTCGGCGGCGCGGTCCCAGGTGGCGGACTCGCCGTCGAGCCGGTAGGCCGGCGCCAGCCCGTCCCGCCGGGACAGTTCGTTGCAGTAGCGGACGGCGTCGTACCAGGAGACGCTGTCGGCGGGGAGCCGGTCGCCGGCCCCGGCGCCGTACTGCTCGCGGGTGACCGGACAGGCCGCCAGCTCGTAGGGGGCGAGCTCGACGGTCCAGCTCCGCTGCGTACGGCGGTCCGACAGCGTGACGCGGCCGGGCGGGACGGCGATCAGGTCGGTTCGGGTGCTCGCATCCATGGGCCGCGATCCTAGCCCGTGGGATGATCAATGTCCTTTCCGCTCTTCACACCTGACGATCAGGAGTGGCACCGCCATGAGTTCCGTCCCGCCGGACCCTTCGACTCTCCACCCGGTGGCCGGGCAGCCGCGCGTGGTGCTCCTCAAGCCGTTGGTGACGTCCCCGCTGATCGACGTCGGCGACTACTCCTACTACGACGACCCGGACGACGCGACCGCGTTCGAGACGCGCAACGTGCTCTACCACTACGGCCCGGAGCGGCTGGTCATCGGGAAGTTCTGCGCGCTGGGTACGGGGGTCCGGTTCATCATGAACGGGGCGAACCACCGCATGGACGGCCCCTCGACCTTCCCGTTCCCCATCATGGGCGGAAGCTGGGCCGAGCACTTCGACCTGGTCACCGGCCTCGCCGGCCGCGGGGACACGGTGGTCGGCAACGACGTCTGGATCGGCTACGGCGCCATGGTGATGCCCGGCGTGCGCATCGGCCACGGCGCGATCATCGCCTCCGGCGCCGTCGTCGTCGACGACGTCCCCGACTACGGGATCGTCGGCGGCAACCCGGCCAAGCTCATCCGCACCCGCTACGCCGAGGCGGACATCGCCCGCCTGCTCGCCCTCGCCTGGTGGGACTGGCCGACCGACCACCTCACCCGCCACCTGCGCACCGTCATGTCCGGCACCGTCGACGACCTCGAAGCGGCCGCGCCGGGAAGGTGAACATCCCGCGCTCATCGCCAGGCCCCCTGGCATCACCCGTACGCCGGCCCGAGGATGGTGTCCGTCCGTACGAAGGCCGGCGAAAGGCGATGACGATGGCGGGTACGAAGGTCAGCACGGTCGTGGAGGCTCCGGCCGAACAGGTGTGGGAGCTGCTGGGGGACTTCCACAACCTCGGCGGCTGGCACCCGGGCCTGCCGGCCAGCAGCCTCGGCAACGAGCTGACGGGCAACGCGATCGGGTCGGTCCGGGTGTTCGAGATCGACGGCGCGGCGCTGCGCGAGACGCTGCTCGCCTACGACGAGGACGCCCGCAGCTACACCTACAGCTTCCCCGAAGGGGCGTTCGAGCTGTACGGCTACCGGGCTACGCTGCGGGTCACCCCGGTCACCGCGCTCGACGCCAGCTTCGTGGAGTGGAGCGCCACGTACGACGTCGAGGCCGAGCACCGCAAGGACTCCGCCGACCGCCTCCACGGGGTGTTCACGGCCGGCCTGGCGGCCCTGCGCGAGCGGTTCGCCGGCTGACGACGGCGGGCCGTCCGGGAGTTCAGCGCCCCATCACCGCGTAGAGCGCGACCAGCGACCAGCCCAGCAGCGACAGCACCCCCACGGTCCACCCGAGTACGGCCGCCGTCTGGCCGTACTCGGGGCCGCGGGCGCGCTGGAACGCGGCCACCAGCGCGGGGATCGCGGCGACCGGCAGGAACAGGAAGGCCGCCAGCATGAGCCACGCGCCGAACCCGATCACGAACCAGATGCCCACGAACAGCAGCGGCACCGAGGCGACCGCCACCACCGCGCCCGCCGCCGCACAGGCGATCCGGAACGGGCCGAGCTCCCGGTAGCACACCGGCACGGCGGCGGCCGCAGCGCTGACCAGCGCGATCACGTGCAGGAACGAGAACGAGCCGCCCAGGCCGAACGCCACCGCCACGAGCGCCAGCGGGAGCAGGCACACCGCGGCCGCCAGCCCCGCCAGCACCCTCGCACTCCCCGGCACCACGGCCACGGCTCCCCCTTGCGCCCACTTATTTGAACGCGTTCAAAGCTAGCACGCAGCACGCCGGGAGGAGCGGCAGGGCCGGCCCGTCGCGCGACGGCTCACCATTCGCCTCCGGGGGGCGTCCAGCCGAGACGCAGGTGGTGGAGGGAGTCGGGGAGAACGACAGGGAGGTCGAGCGGGCCCGCACTGGCGAGGTAGCCGGCGACGAAGCGGTCCGCGGACGGGCCTGTGAGGTAGCGCTCGAACCACAGCCACTGGGGACGGCTCATGGGCTGGAACTGGAGGGAACGCCAGAGGGCGTCGAGCGCCTTGGGGAGGAGGGCGTAGATCGTCGGCGGCATCAGACCGCCGGTGATCTCGGCGGTGACCAGGCGGTCCTCGTTCACGCCACACGCTCCACGGGGGCGGAGGAGGCGGCAGCGGAACCGATCTCCGACCACACGATCTTGCCGATGGGCACGCGCGGGCAGCAACCCCAGCGCTCGGACAGGAGCTTGACGAGGAGAAGGCCCCGCCCGGACTCGTCATCGGCGGACGCAGGGCGAAGGAGCGGCGCGCGGTCACGGCGCGCGTCGTGCACCTCGATGCGCAGTCGCGAGGGGATGAGGGAGAGGGAGAGCCACAGCCGGTTGCCGATCGGAGTGCCATGCACGACGGCATTGGTGACGAGCTCGGAGACCACCAACAGACCGGAGTCCGCGAAGAGTTCACCGGCGGGGGTCGAGTCGAGGAGCCGCAAGAGCGCCTGCCGGGCCTTCGCCGGCGACCGCCGACTGCGCAGCAGCCAGCAGCTGGACACGAACTCGGGGGGATTGTCAGGCGATTCGAACATGGCGAAGCCACCTTCGGGAGCGAGTGGAGAAGATCCAAGGCCGAGCTGCCGACTCTGCGAGCGCCCGGCGCAATGCATCGGAAAGCAAGCCCGCAGACCGCACAGGACGTTCACGGTCGGCTAGCTTTCCATCACTCACAGCATGGATCACATCACATCCGCGGCGCAAGGTGAGCTTGACAAATATGAAAACTTTCAGATCTCAGGGCAAGGTCCGGCCCCTAGACTCACGCGGGTGGTGGCGAACCATCACACAGGGCATGCACACTGGATGCCGAGAGGTCTGAAGGGGTTACGTCTATGGCAGTTGCAGTGCCAGCAGTGCGCTACCGCCGCATTGCAGCCGAGCTCAGAAGGCTCCGCGAGCTCAAGAACCTGTCGGCAGAGGAAGTGGCCGCCCAAGTCGACGGCGTCAACCTCGTGAAGCTGTCCCGCTACGAGAACGCCCGGGTCCAACTCAAGCCGGATGTCGTTCAGAAGCTCCTCGACTTCTACGAGTGCGATCCGGAGCTCAAGGAAGTCCTCGTCGAGATCCTTCGTGACCGGCATCGGCCCGGCTGGGTAGCCGGCCTCGAACAGCTGAACCCGCTCTACCACGACCTGATCCGCTTGGAAGAGACGGCTATCGGCAACAAGTCGTATGAGTCGGCCTACATCCCCGGACTGCTGCAGACGCGCCGCTATGCACACGCCATCATCTCCAGCGGCGTCTTCAAGACACCCAGTGTTGAGGCTCGTGTCGATGTGCGAATCAACCGTCAGTCAGTGCTCACTCGCGCGGAGAATCCGCTGAAACTCTGGGCTGTCATCCACGAGTCCGCCCTGACCATGAAGGCGGCAGAGGGCGTGATGGCCGATCAGCTCGACAAGTTGATCCAGTGGAGTGGCCTCCCGAACATCAGCATCCAGGTCATGCCGGCATTCGCCCCACCTCACCCCGGCATGAACGGACCGTTCACCCTCCTGGAGTTTCGGCAACGAGATCTCGACCTCGCACTGCTCAGCGACATGCTCGCCAGCAACTGGGTGGAGAAGCCGGAGCACGTAGATGTCTACCGAACAGCCTTCGGCGAGATCATGGCGACAGCCCTTGGCCTCGACGAATCCCTCAACGTCATCCGAGAGAAGAGAGACCAGCTCAAGTGACCCACTACCCCGTCGCATCTGCACTGCCGGTGAACTGGTCGAAGGCTACCGCCAGCAACCCAAACGAGAACTGCGTCGAAGTAGCCGACGGCTTCACCGGCGTCGTCCCGGTCCGCGACAGCAAGGACCCGCACGGCCCGGCCCTCAGCTTCAGCCCCGAGGCCTGGCAGTCCTTCATCGCCGCCGTCCAGGCGGGCGAGCTCCCGGCAGCTCGCTAGCCTCAACTGTCCTGGGCGGCCCCATGCCGAGCACGGGGCCGCCCCCGGACTGACGTCCACGCCCGGTCCGCAACACCGTTCCGAGTGCATCGACTCACGCTCCCAGGCTCCTTCCAGCGGCCTGCCAGCCTCTCATCGACTTCTCATCCGGCACCCCTAGCCTCCGCCAGATGAACGTCTCCCTGCTCGGCGGCTGGTTCCCCTGGGCCGTCCAGGCCGTGGCCCTCACCCTGTTCCTGGCCGCGCTCGGCTGGCGGGACCGGGCCTGGCGGCTGAAGTGGGGCCCGGTCGCCCTCGGGACGGCGCTGCTGCTCACCGCCCTCGCCGCCGTCGGCGTGCTCACGCTCGCCGGGATCACCGATCCGATCCCGTTCGGGGTGTGGCTGTGGGGCGGGATCGCGGTCGCGGCGGTCAGCGCGCTCGGGTTCGGCTGGCGCGGCGCCCGCTGGTGGCGCCGGGCGCTCGCGCCGCCGGCCGCGCTGCTCGCTCTGTTCTGCGCCGCCAACAGCGTGAACATCGCCACCGGCTACTACCCGACCCTCGACGACGCGATCGGCGAACTGAGCGGGCAGCCGCTGCCGGAGCAGATCACGCTCGCCGAACTCGGCTCCCTGCACGGGAAGACGAAGACCGGCCGCATCGTCCAGGTGGACATCCCGAGCACGGCCAGCGGCTTCACCCACCGCCAGGAGCTCGTCTACCTGCCGCCCGCGTGGTTCCGCAGCCAGAACCGGCCGAAGCTGCCGGCGCTGGAGCTGATCGGCGGCGAGTTCGCCGCGCCCGACAACTGGATCCGCTCCGGCAACGCCGTGAGGACCGCGGACGACTTCGCCGCGAAGCACAACGGCTTCGCGCCGATCCTCGTCTTCGTCGACGCGACCGGCGGCTTCCGGGTCGACACCGAGTGCGTCGACGGCCCGCACGGCAACTCCGAGAGCCACCTGCTCAAGGACGTCCCGCTGTTCGTCCAGAAGACCTTCAACGCCGCCACCGACCCGCACAAGTGGGGCGTGGCCGGCTGGTCCATGGGCGGCACCTGCGCCGTCGACCTCACCGTCGAACACCCCAACGTCTTCACCCACTTCGGCGACTTCTCCGGCGACAAGGGCCCCTCCACCGGCGACAAGGACCACACCGTCCAGGAGCTGTACGGCGGCGACGCGGCCGCCTGGGCCGCCCACGACCCGCTGACCGTCCTCGCCCACCACCCCAAGTACCAGGGCGTCTCCGGCTACTTCGGGCAGGGCGACGAGGAGCACGGCCAGATCGAGTCCGCCAGGGCCCTGAACGACGCCGCCCGGAAGGACGGCATCCGCACCACCACCGCCGTCGGCTCCGGCAAGCACACCTGGCAGACCGGCGCCGCCACCTTCGCCCAGGCCCTCCCCTGGCTCGCCCAGCAGCTCGGCGTCCCCGGCACCCACGCCTGATCCGCCACCGGTCCGGGGGCGTGCCGTGCCGGGCCGGGCCAGGCGGGCCACCCGGCGGGAGGGCGGCGGATCCGGTCGGGGGAAAGCCTTGGCATCGGCCGTCCGCCGTGACCGGCCGCGGGCCCGCACGGGCGGGTCGGCCGGGGCTGCGGCCGACCCGCAAACCCCCGCCGGGCAGGGGGAATCCGCGACCGCGCGCCGTCCCGCCGACCGGTCGGGCGCCGAGGGCCCGCCATACCTTCCGACACGCCCGCACACACGTTCACCACCAACGCCCCCGCAGCGGCCGGGGAAGGCGGCCTACCCGCCGGTATCCCGCTTTGCTCCCGGCGGCCCGGTGGCATAAGTTTCGACCGCCGTCGACGCAGCCGACCCCGACCGCCCCTCGGAACAGAGGAGCGCAGCGGGCCGGCGGCCGGGCGGCAGAACGTACGGGGGAAGGGAACAGCCATGCCGAGTGCCCGCATCCGCGAGGCGACCGGGCAACGGGAACGGGCGGACGGCGCCGCGCACACACGGCCCGGGAGCACCGCGGGCCCGGCCCCGGGCCACTCGGCCCGCTCGGGCCGCTGACCCGGCGCCACGCCCCGACCACCACCACAGAACCACCACAGACGGCCCCGCGCACCGCCGAGGCGGCGCACGGGGCGGACGGCAGGTCGGCCCGTCCGGCACAGGGGACCGGACGGACCGACCGCCGCACCAGCACAAAAACCAAAGGGTCAGAGGCCGAGGCTGCTGAGCGCGGTGGTCCAGTCGGTCACGATGGCGCTGCGGGCGTCGTCGAGGCCGACCGTGCCCTTGCAGACCGCGTTCTTCAGCTTGGTCTCGACGCCGTCCTTGCCGGTCGCGGTCTGGCTGCCGTAGCGGGGCTCGGGCCAGAGGTTGCGCGGGTCGCGCGGGGCGCCGCCGAGCTCCAGCGGAACGAAGTGGTCCTCCTCGTAGTCGGACAGGTTGGTGTCCGCGTAGCCGTACTGCGCGATCTGCTGCGCCTTCAGCGCGTTGGTGTAGCTGGTCGGCGGGCGGACGGTGGAGGTCCAGCCGGAGACGCAGATGGTCTGGCCGATGGTGGCCTGGGTGACGTCCGGGTTGTAGGCGCCCGGCGTGCAGGACGGGTCGGGCAGCGGCAGGTAGGCCTGCGAACAACTCGCCGCGAGCGGACGGATCTTGACGGGTGAGCCCTTCGCGGGGGCGGCCTGCGCGGTGCCGGCCGCGAGCCCGGCGGCGGCGAGGACGGCCGCCGCGGCGACGACGGTGAGACGCTGACGGAGCATCATGTGGGGAGATCTCCTAGGCCTTGCCCGGCCTCTCGCCGGACGACTGTGCCCATGACAGCACCACCCATGCGACCACCGTCAGTCCCAGGACGTGAACGACCGGTGATCGCGCCTCCACAAACACCGCGGGCGCCCGGCGCGATCCGGGGAGCGGGCTCAGGGCGTGCCCGACAGCAGCCGCGCCAGCAGCGCGGCCGGCCCCTCCGGCAGGCTGCCGTGCACCAGTTCGGTGCGGTGCACCAGCCGCGGGGCGGCGATCGGCACGGACGCGACGCCGGGCGCCCCGGCGAGGACGGACGCCGGGAGCAGGCTGAGCCCGTGTCCGGTGGCGACCAGGGCGAGCAGCCCGTGCACGTCGGTGCCCCGGTAGCGGGTGGCGGGGCGGAAGCCGTCGACGCCGGCGGCGGCGCGCAGCCGGGCGGCGGTCGGGGTGAGGTCGGGGGCGTCGAGCCAGCGGGCGGCGGAGAGGTCGGCGAGCGCGACGCCGGTGCGGCCCGCGAGGGGGTGGCCGGCCGGGAGGGCGACGGCGACGGGCTGCTCGTCGACGGCGACGGTGGTGAGCGGGCCGACGTCGGGCAGCGGCAGCGGGTCGCTGGGGGCGGCGAGGCCGTCGATCAGGGCGAGGTCGACCTCGCCGGTGGCGACCTGGGCGGGCAGCGCGTCCTGGGCGAGGACCCGGACGACGAGGTCGGCCGCCGGGTGGGCCCGGCGCACCTCGCCGAGTGCGCGCCCCAGGGTCGCTCCGACTGCCAGCGGGGTGGTGCCGAGCACCAGCCGAGCGCTCGGGGCGCCGGCCAGGCGTGCGACGTCGGCGCGCGCCGCCTCCAGTCGGACCAGCAGGGGCGCCGCGTGCTCCAGCAGCCGCAGGCCGGCCTCGGTCGGGCCGACCGGGCGGCGGCTGAGCAGGCCGGTCCCGAGGTCGGCCTCCAGGGCGGCGATCTGCTGGGAGACCGCGGACTGGGTGTAGCCGAGTTCCCGCGCGGCCTCGGAGAAGGAGCCGAGGCGGGTGACGGTGACGAAGGTGCGCAGCTGCTGCGGATCCACGGCAGTCATCAACTCTTCTGATCGATGGGTAAGAAATCATCGTTGGCGCTGATCTCGGGTGCGGGGTCAGGATAGCCCCATGACCTACCTCACCCCGCGGATCGCCCTGGTCGGCGACCGCTCCCCCGCCGTCCGCTCGCACGCCCGCATCCCCGGGCTGCTCGACGCCCTCGCCGAGCGCGAGCAGCTCGTCCTGGACGCCTACTGGATCCCCACCGAGGACGCCGGGGCGCCCGGCGCCCTGGACGGCTTCGACGCCGTCTGGCTGCTCCCCGGCAGCCCCTACCGCAGCGAGGCGGGCGCGCTGGCCGCCGTCCGGACCGCCCGCGAGCGCGGCATCCCCTTCCTCGGCACCTGCGCCGGGTTCCAGCACGCGGTGCTGGAGTACGCCCGCAACGTCTGCGGCCTCGGCGGGGCCGTCCACGGCGAGGAGCACCCGGAGCGGGACGAGCAGGTGATCGTGCCGCTGGCCTGCTCCCTGGTCGGCCACGAGGGGGAGGTCGCGATCACCCCTGGCACGCTCGCCGAGCGCGTCCTCGGCACCACCCGCACCCTGGAGCGCTACCACTGCGCGTACGGCCTCAACACCGACTACCTGGACCGGCTGCGCGCGCACGGGCTGCGGTTCAGCGGCGCGGACGGCGCGGGCGAGGTGCGCGTCCTGGAACTGCCGGACCACCCGTTCTTCCTCGCCTCGCTGTTCCAGCCGGAGCTGTCCGGCGACGGCACCCGGGCGCACGCCATGATCCGCGCGCTGGCCGGCGCCGCCGTCGCCCACGCGGCGGGCTCGCCGACCCCTGCCGACCGAACCGCCACCATCCCGGGCACCGACCCGGGCACCACCACTCTGGAGGCCACCGCATGACCGCCACCGAGATCGCCGGAGTCCGGATCCCCGACAGCCGCCTCGCCACCGAGGCCACCGAGCTGGTCCGGGACGCCACCACCGAGCTGCTGTACCACCACTCCCGCCGGGTCTACCTGTTCGGCGCCCTCCAGGGCCGCCGCCGGGGGCTCGACTTCGATCCCGAACTGCTGTACCTGGCCGCGATGTTCCACGATCTCGGCCTGGGCCCCGAGCACCACGCCTCCGGTCGGCGCTTCGAGGTGGACGGCGCCGAGGCCGCCGCCGCGTTCCTGCGCGGGCACGGGGTGGACGAGCGGCGGGTGCGCCTGGTGTGGGAGGCGATCGCCCTGCACACCACGCCCGGCATCCCGGAGTTCCTGGAGCCGGAGATCGCGCTGACCACCGCCGGGGTGGAGCTGGACGTGCTCGGTATCGGGTACGCGGACCTCGCCGCCGCCGACCGGGACGCGGTGGTCGCCGCCCATCCGCGCCCGGACTTCAAGCGCGGCATCCTGCGCGCCTTCCACGACGGCGTCGCGCCCAAGCCGGAGACCGCCTTCGGCAATGTCAAGGCGGACGTCCTCGCCCACTTCGACCCGGACTTCGAGCGGACCGACTTCGTCGCCGTGATCGAGAACTCCGCCTGGCCGGAGTGACCCCGCCCGGCCCCGCGCCCGCCCAACCCCCGCCCCCACTCCCACCCCCACAGGGCACGTCACATCGGCAGCGAGCGCAACCGCACCGGCCCCTCCGGCCACCCGGCGCCCTCCGCCAGCGGCGCCCACATGGTGCGCAGCGGCATCACCGCCAGCCGCCCCTCGGGCTGCTCCACCGTCACCTCCTCCGCGACCTCGCGGAATCCGAGCCCCCGGTAGAACGCGGCCAGCGGCGGGCGGCAGAACAGCAGCGCGTGGCGGTGGCCGAGGGTGCGGGCGTGGCCGAGGGCGGCCCGGAGCAGGGCCTGCGCGAGGCCGGCGCCGCGCCGGTCGGGGGCGACGGCGACGCCGCCGACGCCGACCGCCGTCAGGTCGGTGCCGCCGACGGTGAGCGGGAGCGGCAGCAGCCCGGTGTGCGCGACGAGCCGGCCGTCGTCGGCCCGGACGCCGAAGTGGATGTCCTTGGGGAGCCAGGTCAGTCCGGTGTAGGCGACGCCGTACGGGTCGTCGCCGGGGCCGAGGATCTCGTTCTGGTCGGCGCGGGTGTACTGCGGCAGCCGGACGACGGTCGGCGGCTCGGGAGAGAAACGATCATCCATCCGACCATGATCCCTTCCGGGGAAGGCGAATTCCAGGCTGTTCCCGGCCACTGCGGCCCGCTCGCCACCCCGGGCCGGACGGGGTGTGCGAGCATGCCCCCATGCGCCAGCCCACCCAGCAGCGGCCCCGACTCCGGCGCCCCACCGGCCGGTTGGACCCCACCCGTCACCAGCACCACCCGTCCACCGACCAGCCCCACGCCGCCCACCACACCGACGCCGCCGACCAGTTGGACTCCGCCCTCGCCGCGGTGCCGCTGCCGGGCCCGCCGCTGCGCCTGCCCGGCCCGGTCGTCGCACTCGGCCCGACCGTCCTGGTGCTGCTGGTGCTCGTCCCGCTCGCCGCGGGCGACCCCGACATCGGGCCGACCACCTCGGCGCCGGTCAACGCGGGCCTGGTGGCGGCCGGCGCGCTCGCCCTCGCCGTCCGGCGGCGGTACCCGGCGGCCGTCGCCGCCGTCACCCTGCTGGGCGGCCAACTCCCACTCGCCGTCGCCCTCTACGGGCTGGCCACACGGCGCGGCGCCACCCGGGTGCTGGCCGTCCTGGCCGCGCTGGCCGGGGTGCGCCTGCTCGTCCCCATGGACCTCGGGGACGTCAGCAGCCTCTCCGCCCTCGCCAACCTGGCCGAGGACCCGTTGGTCTTCGGCGCCGTCCCGCTCGCCCTCGGCCTCACCGCCCACCAGCGCGCCCGCGCCGTCGCCGCGCTCGCCGAACGCAACCGACTGCTGGAGGCGGCCCGCCGGTACGCCGAGGAGCGCGCCGCCGCCGCCGAACGTGCCCGGCTCGCCCGGGAGATGCACGACGTCGTCTCCAACCGCGTCTCCCTCATCACCCTGCACGCCGGCGCCTGCCAGGTCGCGGCCGCCGACGACCCGACGGCCGTCCGGGAGACCCTCGGCCTGATCCGCGCCCTCGGCCTCCAGGCCCTCACCGAACTGCGCGGCCTGCTCGGCGTCCTCACCCCGGCCTCCGACCAGGGCCCCTCACTGCACGGACTGCCCGCCCTGGTCGAGGAGTCCCGCCAGGCCGGACTCGCCGTCGACCTCACCCTCACCGGCCCCGCCGAAGGACTGCCCGCCCCCGGACCGGCCGTGCAGTACGCCACCTACCGGATCGTCCAGGAAGCCCTGACCAACGCCCACAAGCACGCCCCGGCCGCCGAGGTCGCCGTCACCGTCGAGGTCCACCCGGACGGGCTGCGCCTGGACATCGTCAACTCCCCCGCCACGGCGGCCGACCCGGACGGGCCTCAACTGCCCTCCGGCGGCCACGGCCTGGACGGCATGCGCACCCGCGCCGACGACCTCGGCGGCACGCTGCAGGCCGGCCCCACCACGGAGGGCGGCTTCGCCGTCCGGGCCCGCCTACCGCTGACCGTCGCCTGAACCTCAGGCAGCGGCGGCGCGCTTCACCAGTTCCGCCCACACCTCGTCGACCCGGGGCGCGAGCGCCTCCAGCGGCCCACCGTTGTCGATCACCACGTCGGCGATCGCCAGCCGGTCCGCCCGCGAGGCCTGGGCGGCCATCCGGGCCCGGGCCTCCTCCTCGGCCATCCCGCGCAGCCGCACCAGCCGCTCCACCCGCACGTCGTCGGCCGCGTCGACCACCACGACCAGGTCGTACAGCGGGGCGAGGCCGTTCTCCGCGAGCAGCGGCACGTCGTGCACCACCACCGCGTCCGGCGCGGCCGCGGCCTCCAGTTCGGCGGACCGGGCGCGCACCAGCGGGTGGACGATCGCGTTCAGCGCCTGGAGCCGCGCCGGGTCGGCGAACACGATCGCGCCGAGGGCCGGGCGGTCGAGCGCGCCGTCCTCGCGCAGCACCTGCGGCCCGAACTCGGCGGCCACGGCCGCCAGACCGTCCGTCCCGGGCGCGACCACCTCGCGGGCGATCACGTCGGAGTCCACGATCACCGCGCCGTGGGCGGCGAAGAGCCGGGACACCTCGCTCTTGCCGGCGCCGATGCCACCCGTCAGTCCGATCTTCAGCATGGCGTCAGGCTACCGGCGCCCGGACCGCCGACGCCATGGACCGGCCACCCGGCCCAGGCCCCCGGCACCGTCAGCCCAGCTCCAGGCTCTCGCCCTCCCCCAGCACGGTCAGCTCCGCGCCGGTGCCCGGCCCGTCGGGCCCGAGCAGCCGGGTGGCGATCATGTGCCCGATCGGGCTGAGCGTCGCCTCGTGCACCGGCACCGCCACGCGCGGGGCCGCCTCCCGGACGTAGTCGACAACCTCACCGGCCTTGCTCCACGGCGCCGCGAGCGGCAGCAGCAGGGTGTCCACCGAGTGCGGCGGCACGGTGAAGGCGTCGCCGGGGTGGAACAGCCGGCCGTCGAAGAGGAAGCCGATGTTCTTCACCTGCGGGATGTCCTGGTGGATGACCGCGTGCCATTCGCCGTGCACACTCACCCCGACCCCGCCGACCTCGAAGGCGTCGCCCTCGCCGACCACGGCGACGCGCTGCGCCACGCCGTCCAGTTGGGCGGCCACCGCGCTGTTGGTCCACACCCGAAGGGCCGGGTCGGCCTCCAGGGCGGCGCGCAGCCGGGCCTCCTCGAAGTGGTCCATGTGCTCGTGGGTGATCAGGACGGCGTCGGCCCCGGTCAGCGCGGCGGGGTCGGTGAACGCCCCGGGGTCGACGACGACGGTCGTCCCGTCGTGCTCCAGGCGTACGCAGGCGTGTCCGAACTTGGTGATCCTCATGCGGCCGACCATACAGCAGGACTGCACAGTTTTGCTGTGGAGATTCCCGGTAGGCTTCTCCCATGAACAGTCCGGCTCCCGAAACCCTCGAACTCGCCGCCGAGCTGCGCGCCGCCATCGGCGACCTGGTCCGCTCCCTGCGCCCGGGCGACGAGCTGCCGCAGAACCAGGCCGGCGTCCTCGGCCTCCTCGTCCGCGACGAACGCGCCTGCACCGTCGCCGAACTCGCCGAACACCAGCGCGTCCGCCACCAGTCGATGGCCCGCACCGTCGCCCTGCTGACCGAGGCCGGGCTCGTCACCCAGCAGCCCCACCCCACCGACGGCCGGAAACTGCTGGTCACCGCGACCGGAGCGGGCCGCGCCGCCCTGCTGGAGCAGCGCGCCCGCCGGGAGGAGCGGATCGCCACCGCCATCGAGGCCCGCCTCACCCCCGAGGAGCGGCTGGCCCTGAGGGCGGGCGTCGACCTACTGCGCCGACTGCGCTGAACCCACCAGGTCCCTGGCCTCCGGACGCGGGGCCGGGACGGCCGCCTCGCCGACGGACGCCTCGCCCACGGCCGCCTCGCCGACAGCCACCTCGCCGACAGCCGCCTCGCCGACGGTCGGCAGTTCGACGTGCTCGCTCAGCCCGAAGCGCCGGTGCAGGCGCCGCAGCGGGGCGGGCGCCCACCAGTTGAACTCGCCGAACAGGCTCATCGCGGCGGGCACCAGCAGGCAGCGCACCAGGGTGGCGTCCACCGCGACGGCGACGGCCAGCGCGATGCCCATCTGCTTGACCATGAGCATGTCCCCGAGGGCGAACCCGGCGAACACGATCACCATCAGCAGCGCCGCCGAGGTGATGATCCGGCCACTTCGCTGGACCCCGAGCTCCACCGCCCGGGTGCAGCTGTGCCCCTTGTCCCGCAGTTCCTTGATCCGGGCGAGCAGGAACACCTCGTAGTCCATGGACAGCCCGAACGCGAAGGCGAAGACCAGCACCGGGATGAAGGTCTCCAGCCCGCCGGTGGGGCTGAAGCCGAGCAGCCCGCTGAAGTAGCCGTCCTGGAACACCAGGGTGAGCGCGCCGAGCGAGGCGCCCAGCGACAGCAGGTTCATCAGCAGCGCCTTGACCGGCATGACCACCGAGCCGGTCATCAGGAAGAGCAGCACCAGCGTGCCGACCGCGACCAGTCCGAGCGCCCAGGGGCCCCGCGACATCAGCTCGTCCTTGAAGTCGACGACCGAGGCCGCACCGCCGGTGACGTAGGTCTTCAGCCCGCCGCGGTCGTCCCGCAGTTCCTGGACGACCTGCTTGGCCTGGTGGCCCTGCGGGTCGCCGTGGACGAGCACGTCGACGGTGGACACCGAGTCGCTCACCGGGTTCACCGCCCGCACCCCGGCGACCCCGGGCAGCTTGGCGACGATGTCGTCCGCGTACGCCTGGGCGACGGGCGCGCCGCCCTCGACGACGACGGTGATCGGCGCGGCCGCGGCCTGCGGGAAGCGCTGGTCGACGGCGTCGGCGACCTGCCGCCCGGCCGAGGAGGCGGGCAGCACGGCGGCGCCGGAGTTGCGCATGTCGGCGTGCAGGAAGGGTGCGCCGGCGGCCATCAACAGGGCGACGCAGGCGAGCGCGACCGGCACCGCCCGCTTGCCGACCCGGCGGACGGTCCGGCTGAAGAAGCCCTCGTCGGGGACGGGCGCGGCGGGCGCCTTGATCCGGGAGCCGGCGAAGCCGAGCAGCGCGGGGATCAGGGTCAGCGCGGCGGCGACCGCGATCACGACCACGCTCACCCCCGCGGCGGCGACCGCGCCGAGCACCGGGCTGGTGAAGACGAACAGGCCGGAGAGCGCGACGGCGACGGTGAGGCCGGAGAAGGCGACGGTGCGCCCGGCGGTCGCGGCGGTGCGTTCGACGGCGGCGGCGATGCCCGCGCCGTGCCCGCGTTCCTCCCGGAAGCGGTTCACCATGAGCAGCGCGTAGTCGATCGAGAGTCCGAGCCCGAGCACGGTGGCGATCGGCAGCACGCTGGTGTCGATGTCCATGATCCGGCTGAAACCGAACATGGCCAGCAGCGCGCCGCCCACCGAGGCGACCGCGCCGATCACCGGCAGGCTGGCCGCGGCGAGGCCGCCGAAGACCAGCACCATGACGACCAGGGTGAGCGGCAGCGTCACCATCTCGCCGAAGCGGGTGTCCTGTTCGGTCTGCTTCTTGACCTCGTCCTGGAGCACCAGGTCCCCGCCGACGGTGACGTGGGCGCCGGCCTCGCCGTTCAGGGCGGCGAGGCGCTGGGTGACGGCGTCGGTCTGGGCGGAGGTGCTGGTGTCGGCCATCCGTACGGTGACCAGGCTCGCGGTGCCGTCGGCGGAGCGCAGTGCGGCGGGTGCCGGGCCGGTGCCGTAGGCGTCGAGCGCGGAGGAGACGCCGGGGAGGGCGGCGAGGTCGGCGGTGGCCTTGGTGACGGCGGCCCGTACGGCCGGGTCGTCGACCGGTTTCCCGTCCACGACGGCGGTGACGGTGCCGCGGGCCGGGTCGGTCGCGGCGACCACCGCGCTGCCCCGGTCGGCTTCGGCGGTGGCGGAGGAGGCGCCGGCCACCGTTCCTTCGAAGACCCGGCCGCCGATCAGCACGCCCACGACCAGGACGACGGCCCAGAGGCCGAGCACCCAGCGGCGGTGGCGGAAGCAGAACCGGCCGAGGGCGGCGAGCCGCCCGGGGACCGCGGGGTCGCCGGCAGCGGTGGGAGCGTTGCGCATGAAGGAGGCCTTTCGGGCAGCTCCCCTCAATGTAGGTGCAACCCGGTGTTCGACCTATAGACGGACAATGAGCCACATCTCACATAATTCCTTCACATAAACCACAAATAAGTGAAGGCGAAAAACGAAAGAACGTGAAGCAAAAGGCCCCGGCCAAAGGCGGAAAACGAAATGGGCCCCACCCGGATTTCTCCGGGTGGGGCCCACCGTTCAGCTATGCGCCAGGTACTGGCAGCGGGTCAGAGCTTCAGCTCTGGCCGCCCGCCAGCTTCTCGCGCAGGGCCGCCAGGGCCTCGTCCGAGGCGAGAGCGCCGGAGCCCTCGTCGCTGCTGGACGAGTAGGAGCCACCGGCAGCGGCGGCGACAGCGTCGCCACCCTCGGCAGCGGCCTCGGCGTCGGCCTCACGGCTCTTGATGACCTGGGCCTGGTGCTGCTCGAAGCGGGACTGCGCCTCGGCGTACTGGCGCTCCCACTCCTCACGCTGCTTCTCGAAGCCGGCCAGCCAGTCGTTCGCCTCGGGGTCGAAGCCCTCCGGGTAGATGTAGTTGCCCTGGTCGTCGTACGAGGCAGCCATGCCGTACAGGGTCGGGTCGAACTCGACCTCGGCCGGGTTGGCACCCAGCGCCTCGTTGGCCTGCTTGAGCGACAGGCTGATGCGACGACGCTCGAGGTCGATGTCGATGACCTTGACGAAGATCTCGTCGCCGACCTGGACGACCTGCTCCGGGATCTCCACGTGGCGCTCGGCCAGCTCGGAGATGTGGACCAGACCCTCGATGCCCTCGTCCACGCGGACGAACGCACCGAACGGAACCAGCTTGGTGACCTTACCCGGAACGACCTGGCCGATCTGGTGGGTACGGGCGAACTGCTGCCACGGGTCCTCCTGGGTCGCCTTCAGCGACAGGGAGACGCGCTCGCGGTCCATGTCAACGTCGAGAACCTCGACGGTGACCTCCTGGCCGACCTCGACAACCTCGGACGGGTGGTCGATGTGCTTCCAGGAGAGCTCGGAGACGTGCACCAGGCCGTCGACGCCACCCAGGTCCACGAAGGCACCGAAGTTGACGATCGAGGAGACGACGCCGGAGCGCACCTGGCCCTTCTGGAGGGTGGTGAGGAAGGTCTGGCGGACCTCGCTCTGGGTCTGCTCCAGCCAGGCACGGCGGGACAGGACCACGTTGTTGCGGTTCTTGTCCAGCTCGATGATCTTGGCCTCGAGCTCCTTGCCCACGTAGGGCTGGAGGTCGCGGACGCGGCGCATCTCGACGAGCGAGGCCGGCAGGAAGCCACGGAGGCCGATGTCGAGGATGAGACCACCCTTGACAACCTCGATGACGGTACCGGTGACGATGCCGTCCTCTTCCTTGATCTTCTCGATCGTGCCCCAGGCACGCTCGTACTGAGCGCGCTTCTTGGACAGGATGAGACGACCCTCCTTGTCCTCCTTCTGGAGAACCAGGGCCTCGATGTTGTCACCGACGGCGACGACCTCGTGCGGGTCGACGTCGTGCTTGATCGAGAGCTCGCGGGACGGGATGACGCCCTCGGTCTTGTAACCGATGTCGAGGAGGACCTCGTCACGGTCGACCTTCACGATGACGCCCTCGACGATGTCGCCATCGTTGAAGTACTTGATGGTCTCGTCGATGGCGGCGAGGAACGCCTCGGCGTCGCCGATGTCGTTGACCGCGACCTGCGGGGTGGTGCTGAGGGAGGAGTCGGTGGGGCTCGTCATTAGGAAAAGGGCTCCGGTACGGACATGAAAGTCGTAGGTAATGCCACGCGGAGGGCCCGTATCGCTCCCACCGAAAGCCGGACAGCCAAGAACACGGCGCACCGGCATTCCCGCACAGCGAGAAATCCGGCGTCCGTCTTGCGACCGTGGGGTCTTCGACAGATGCGAGCGCGACCTGCTCCGTCTGAGGCGCGCAGGCCCGCAGCGCAACTTGTAGCATACGGGGACGGCCAGGCACGGTCAACGCCAAGAGCGGCAAGACGGTGGAGCCCGGTATGGATCAGGCCATATCCTCCGATTGCGCACCTTGCGGTGGCGCCCGAAGGGGGCCCTTCCCCGGATGCCACCGCCAGGATCGGGTCCTTGACGGGCCCGGTCTCGGCAGCGGCGCTTCCGCACTCCACACCCTACGCGATGGGCATTATCACCGTGGCCACCACCCCCCAGTCCGACCTGCATGATCTTGACGGCGACGGCGACGACGCGGTACGGCGCGCGGCCGGCACCGGGGAGAGCAGCCGGGCCAGCCGGCACTGGTGGGACCGCAACGCCGACGAGTACCAGGACGAACACGGGGAGTTCCTCGGCGACGACCGCTTCACCTGGTGCCCCGAAGGCCTCGACGAGGCCGACGCCCACCTCCTCGGCGAGGTCGCGGACAAGGACGTACTGGAGATCGGCGCCGGCGCCGCCCAGTGCTCGCGCTGGCTGGCCGGCCGCGGCGCCCGCCCCGTCGCCCTGGACATCTCCCACCGCCAACTCCAGCACTCCCGCCGGATCGACCTCGGCCGCGGCGCCACCCCCGTCGCCGTCGTCCAGGCCGACGCCGCCGTCCTGCCCTTCGCCGACGCCTCCTTCGACCTCGCCTGCTCCGCCTACGGAGCCGTCCCGTTCAGCGCCGACACCTCCGCCCTGATGCGCGAGGTGCACCGGGTGCTGCGCCCCGGCGGCCGCTGGGTGTTCTCCGTCACCCACCCGATCCGCTGGGCCTTCCCCGACGAGCCCGGCGTCGAGGGCCTCACCGCCGCCTCCTCCTACTTCGACCGCACCCCCTACGTCGAGGAGGACGAGCAGGGGCGCGCCAGCTACGTCGAACACCACCGCACCATCGGCGACCGGGTCCGCGAACTCGTCGGCGCCGGCTTCCGGTTGACCGACCTGGTCGAGCCCGAGTGGCCGGCCGGCCTGGAGCAGGAGTGGGGCGGCTGGTCCCCGCTGCGCGGGCGGCTGATCCCCGGCACCGCGATCTTCGTCGCCGAACGGGGCTGACGCCTTGCCGAACCCCGGCTCGCTGAACCCCGCCTCGCCGAATGGGGCTGACGCCTTGCCGAACCCCGGCTCGCTGAACCCCGCCTCGCCGAATGGGGCTGACGCCTTGCCGAACCCCGGCTCGCTGAACCCCGCCTGGCGCGAACTGCCCGTCCGCAGCGCCCTGCCCGCCCTGCACGACGCGCTGGACGGGCCCGGCACCGCCGTCCTCGCCGCCCCGCCCGGCACCGGCAAGACGACCCTGGTGCCGCTCGCGCTCGCCGGGCTGCTCGATCCCGGGCGTCCGACGCTCCGCGTGCTGGTCGCCGAACCGCGCCGGCTCGCCGTCCGGGCCGCCGCCCGGCGGATGGCCTGGCTGCTCGGCGAGGCCGTCGGCGGGCGGGTCGGCTACACCGTGCGCGGAGACCGTCGCGTCGGCCCGGAGACGGTGGTCGAGGTGGTCACCACCGGGGTGCTGCTGCAACGGCTCCAGCGCGACCAGGAGTTGCCCGGGGTGGACGTGGTCGTCCTCGACGAGTGCCACGAACGGCACCTGGACGCCGACACCGCGCTCGCGTTCCTCCTCGACGTCCGGGCGGCACTGCGGCCCGAACTGCGGCTGGTCTGCGCCTCGGCCACCTCCGACACCGAGGCCTGGGCCGAACTCCTCGGCGGCGCGCCGGTGGTGGAGGCGCACGGGGTCTCCCACCCGGTCGAGACGGTGTGGGCGCCGCCGCCGCGCGCCGTCCGGCCCGCCCACGGCACCCGGGTCGACCCGGCGCTGCTCGACCACGTCGCCGCCACCGTCCGGCGGGCCCTCGCCGAACAGGAGGGCGACGTGCTCTGCTTCCTGCCCGGCGTCGGCGAGATCAGCCGTGTCGCCGGGCAGCTGTCCACCGTGGCGGCGGACGTCCTGCAACTCCACGGCCGCGCCCCGCAGGCCGTCCAGGACGCCGCCCTCACCCCCTCGGACGGCCGCCGCGTCGTGCTCGCCACCGCCGTCGCCGAATCCTCGCTCACCGTGCCCGGCGTGCGGATCGTCGTCGACGCCGGGCTCGCCCGCGAACCGCGCACCGACCACGCCCGGGGCCTGGCCGGCCTGGTCACCGTCCGCGCCTCGCTCGCCGCCGCCCGCCAGCGCGCCGGCCGTGCGGGCCGCGAGGCCCCCGGCACCGTCTACCGCTGCTGGAACGAGGCCGAGGACGCCCTCGCCGCCCGCTTCCCCACCCCCGAGATCGCCCTCGCCGACCTCACCACGTTCGCTCTCCAGGCCGCCTGCTGGGGCGACCCGGACGCCACCGGCCTCGCCCTGCCCGACGCCCCGCCCGCCGGGGCGATGGCCGCCGCCCGGCAGACCCTCCAGGCCCTCGGCGCCGTCGATACCGCCGGCCGGGCCACCCAGCGCGGCGTGCGCCTCGCCCGCACCGGGCTGCACCCCCGACTGGGGCGCGCCCTCGTCGACGGCGCCCCTGCCGTCGGCGCCCGTCGAGCGGCCGAGGTCGTCGCCCTGCTCTCCGAAGAACCGCCGCGCGCCCTCGGCGACGACCTCGGCGCGGTCTGGCGGACGGTCCGCTCCTCCAGCGACCCGTACGCCGGCCGCTGGCGCGAGGAAGTCCGCCGCCTCCTGCGCGCCGCCGGCTCCGAACCCGCCACTCAACTACCCGACACCACCGCCGCCGGCCTAGTCGTCGCCCTCGCCTTCCCCGAACGCATCGCCCGCGCCCGGGTAGAGCGCCCCGCCCCCGGCGAGCGCAGCCCGTACCTGATGGCCTCCGGGACGGCCGCCGAACTCGCCCCCGGTACTGCGCTCGGCGCACTGCCGTGGCTCGCCATCGCAGCCGCCGACCGCCCGGCCGGCTCCCACTCCGCCCGCATCCTGCACGCTGCGGCACTGGACGAGGACACCGCCCGGCTCGCCGGCGCCTCGCTGCTCGAATCCCGCGAGGAAGTCCACTGGGACACCCGTCGCGACGAGGTCGTCTCCCGCCGGGTCGAGTCGCTGGGCGCGATCGAACTCGCCGAGAAGCCGCTCAACCGCCCCGACCGGGCCCTCGTCCGGACGGCCATCCTCGAAGGCCTGGCCCGCGAGGGCGTTTCCGCTCTCCTCACCTGGCCCTCCCCAGGCCTGCGCGAACGCCTCGCCTTCCTCTACTCCGCCATCGGCGAACCCTGGCCGGACGTCTCCGACGCCGCGCTGCTGGAACGCGCCGAGGAGTGGCTGGAGCCCGAACTGTCCCGCGCCCGTCGCCGCGCCGACCTCGCCCGCATTGATACGACCGCCGCCCTGCAACGCCTGCTCCCCTGGGCCACCGGAGAGGCAGGCCGCCTGGACGAACTGGCCCCCGAACGCATCACCGTTCCGTCCGGCTCGAAGATACGGGTCGACTACAGCACCGAACGCCCTTTTCTCGCCGTCAAGTTGCAAGAACTCTTCGGCTGGACGGCGACCCCCGCCCTGGCCGCCGGCCGCGTCCCCCTCACCATCCACCTGCTGTCGCCCGCCGGGCGCCCCGCCGCCGTCACCGGAGACCTCGCATCCTTCTGGCACAACGGCTACCGCGCCGTCCGCGCAGAGCTGAGAGGCCGCTACCCCCGCCACCCCTGGCCCGAGGACCCGTCAACGGCAGAGCCCACCCGCCGCCTCAACCCGCGGAACTGACACCCCTCCTCGGCGGGGGTGGGCTCCCCGCTCGTGCTGCCGTCAGGAGATCGAGAAGCCCATCTGGCTCACCACCGGCGTCATCGGCACGTAGAGCACCTGCGCGTAGCAGGTCGTCGAGTGGGCCGTCGATCCAGCCGGGCAGCCGACCGCCGACCTTCCGGCCACGATCACGCCGCGAGCCTCCATGTCGCCGTTCGCGCCGGACGGATTGGCGAGAGCGGGGCCGCCGCTGTCACCCTTCGCGCCGATCGCCCGACGGTCACCACCCTTCGACTCCGCGACGTCCACCGGCTTGATCTTCGTCCCCTCGTCGTTCGTCGTCTCGACATCGACCTTCTTGACCTCCACGTCGCACTTCCACCCCGACTGGGCGCCACTGAGGCAGACGAGGTCCCCCACGTTGTTGCGTCCGACCCCGTACGTGCGTCGCGACGAACCGCCGCTGTCCGACCAGGCACCGTCGTAGAACCGGCCGGCGCCGTTGCCGTTGATCCCGATCATGCCGACGTCCAAACCGTCGCCGATCGCGTACATGTCGCCGATGTAGCCGCTGGTGCCGTTGTAGTACCGGCCGCTGCCGCAGTGTGCGGCGGTCAGCAGCACCTTCGTCCCGTCCTTCCAACCGCTGAACGCGGTCGAGCAGAACGAGGCCTTGCCCGTGTTGACTTCGGCGCCCGCGTAGTACGGCGCGCTGTCGGAGTGCCGGCTGCCGGACAGCGCTGCCGGGATGCCCTCGACGGTGGCCGTCACCGGCATCCCGGCGATCTCGGCGGCCGTCCGGGAGTACGCCTGCTCGGTCGTGGCGCCGCCGGTCGGCCGGGGCGCCTTCGTCGGCACGTACGTGATCGCGATGGCGGTGCCGTCCTCCTGCGGGCCGATCGACGTCCATGTCTCGGGCGCCACAGCGGCGGTGAACCGGTCGATCGCGGCACGCATCTCGGCACGGGAGTAGGGGCTTTGGTGGACGTCGACGGTGTAGCCGGGGCCGGCGTTCGCGTCGAGCAGCGCCCGGACCTCGGCCGGGGCCTCGCCCTTCCAGTAGATGTCGGCGTGCTGGTTCGACGCGTCGATCACGGTCCCGGCGTAGCCGTCCGCCGCCCGGTCGCCGGACTCCACCCAGTCCTGCACCGGGTCCGTCATGCGGTGGAGCTTCTGCTGGGCCTGCGGGTCGCGGAGCACCGGCAGGCTGACCGACGGGACCGGCCCGTCCTGCCCATCCGGCGCGGCATCGGCGGCGACGAGGGCGGAGGCGGTCACGGCGGACAGGGCCAGGGACAGCAGGAGACGGGAGCGGCGCATACGCGGTCCTTCGACGAGGCTGGCGGGCCGACACCCAGCGTAGGGACCGATCCACGTTTCGCCTGGCCAGAAGGCGCGTTCCGGGCGGTGGCAGGCGCACGCGGAAAGCGATGCGCCCCCGTCAGCGGATCACTACTCCGGGAAGTCACCGGCCTGGACGGAGGAGAGGAAAGACGTCCAAGCCGAGGCCGGGAAGACGAGCACCGGCCCGCGCGGGTCCTTGGAGTCACGCACCGGGACGCCGCCCGGAAGAGATCCGAGGGCCACCTCGATGCACTCGCCCGCGTCGCCCGCGCTGTAGCTGCTCTTGCACCAAGCAGCCTTCTTGAGATCGGCGTTCTGCAAAGCGGTACTCCTCCATCGCATCGGCGATCAGGGCGCTAGAGTCCCCCAGCGAGAGTACACCCCCGCGCAGGACGTCGAAGTCCCGCCTGGAATCAGCGACGATTGACGGATCATCACTGAAATGTCCCCGGTACAAGCTCTCCGAGTACACCCACTCCTTCCCGTCCGGCATCAGCAGCAGGATCACCGAGGTGGATGGCATCGTCGCCACCGGGCTGCCGAAAGGTGCCACCTGGATGATGATGTTCGATTGTTCAGGCACTGAGAGCAGGTGCTCCATCTGCCTCCTCATCACACCCGGGCCACCGACGACTGTACGGATGGCACTCTCATCGAGCACCACAATGAGCGTCGGCCCGTCGGCAGCCAGGAAACGCCTCTGCCTGTCCATGCGGGCTGCAACCCTCTCGGCGAGCAGCTTCGGCCGATTGCGCGCATCTCCGATACCGAACATCGCGCGCACATACTCCTCGCACTGCAGCAATCCGTTGATTCGGATGTACTGAAGCACCCGAATCGCCACAGCCTCATCCTCCAGCTCCACATACTTCTCGAACCAGTCTGGGCGTTCGATGTCCGCTTGCCAGTCCACTCGCTCCCACAACCGCACGAGCAGACCCCCCATCGCCAGCGCCTGATCGGCCTTCTCCACACTGTCCCGATCCATGGCCCTCCTACCACCCTCGTAACGGGTGATCACCGTCCGGTGGCAGTGCAGGAGTCTCGCCAGGTCTTCCTGCTTGAGGCCAGCCTGCTCGCGCGCGAAGCGGAGCGCCTCGCCGAACATTTCGGCCGGGCTCGACGTCGGTCCACTCTCAAGCCGCCGATGTGCCATGGGTTTCCCCCTCAAATGCCACTGATCTCTACACGCCGATTTGGTCGCCACCGTAACTCCGGCACCCCGATGATTGACACCTGAGAGCGATCTTTCGCGTGCACAGCGTCACATCGCACTCCCTTCGCGCGCCCCCCATCCGCCCCCTTGAGGTGCCCCGCCATGCTCAAAATCCGTACCGCCCACCGCCCCCGCCCGTTCGCGGCCCGCCTGGACTCCCGCACCGAATCCACCCCCGTCGCCCGGCAGTTGCTCCGCGCCTACCTCGCCGCGCTCCCCACCGGCGACCGCTACCGCGACACCGCCGAACTCCTCCTCGGCGAACTCTTCGCCAACGCCGTCCAGCACACCGCCGACGCCCCCACCGACTGCCTCATCGAAGTCCACTTCGCCCTCGCCAACGACCGCCTCCGCCTCGAAGTCCACGACGCCGGCACCGGCCGCCCCTCCCTCCACACCCCCACACCCGACGACGAACACGGACGCGGCGTCCTCCTCGTCAACGAACTCGCCGAGAAGTGGGGCTGCTGCCCCCGCGCCGGCGGCGTCGGCAAGTTCGTCTGGGCCCTCATCGCCCCCACGCCCACCCCCGTTTCCACCCTCCTCACCGTCTGAACAGGTGCCCACCATGCGACTCCCCCTCACCGCCCGCCACCTGTTCGACACCGGCTCCACCCCCGCCGACACCTACGCCACCCTCGCCCGCCACACCCGCGAACCCCTCCGATCCGCCCGCGCCGTCTGCACCGCCCTCGGCATCCCCGCCGCCGAAACCCAACGCCGCCTCAACGACTGCTACGACGCCCTGCTCGCCACCCCCCGCCCCGGCACCGAGAACGACACCGGCGAACTCCTCGAAGCCCTCGGCGTCTTCGACATCCCCAAAACCCCCGACAACCGCGACCTCGCCATCATCAACCTCCTCACCACCGCCATCGACGCCCACGGCAACATCCGCGCCGGCCACCAACACGGCCTCACCCGCTGGTTCACCACCGGCAACCTCACCACCGCCTACCTCTCCCTCACCACCACCCACCCCCACCCCACCACCGGCAACCCCACCCACTACTGGACCACCCTCACCACCGCCGGCGAACTCCTCACCACCACCACCCCCGACCCCCGCCTCAAACCCGCCCTCACCCACTGCCGCACCCAAGCCCAAGCCGCACGTTCCTGACGAAGCGGGCTGTGGCTTCACGTCCCACCGCCCCAACTCGTCCGAGACGCCCCATCGGAGAGATCCGACAGGCCGCCGCAGCCCAACTCGCTTGCGCCCCGGCCGACATCCCCGCCAATGTCCACCCGCCGACCGCCCAATGAGCATCTTCCAGCCCGAAATGGCCGGCCGCCCGGGTACGTATCTCGTTCACCAGGGTCAGGGCCTGCCACCAGGGCCGCAGTGGCCTGATTCTGCCTAGATGAATGATGCCAAGGGCTCGCTGGCGCGCATGACATGAAGCGAGGGAGTCCAGAGATCGGCATCGCGCCCCGGCTCAGTGATGCCGAGCTGGTCACCCTCCCCGTGATGCAGGCCCTTCTCGGCTTCACCTCCGAGCGCCGGTGGATCCGCCACGCCGATGCCCACCTGCGTCATCCCTTCCCGTACCTGCTCGGGCAGTCGGGCTACAACCGGCGGTTGCGCAAGGCCGCCGACCTGATCGCACAGGTCAACCGGCTGCTGGCGACCGACACCTCGCTGTGGACCGACACCGTGTGGGTCGTCGACTCCACACTGGTGGAGTGCGGGCGCTCCCGCGAGACGGCCAAGCGCTCCGACCTGGCCGGATGGGCCGAGTACGGCTACTGCGCCAGCCACTCCCGGTTCTTCTGAGGCCTGCGCCTGCACCTGGTGTGCACCCTGCACGGGCTGCCCGTCGCCTTCGCGCGGCGGTGGCGCGCGCGGGGACTGCGGGCCGAGTTCCACGACCGGATGGGGGGCATGGTCCGCGAGGACGCCGGCCGCGACCCGGAGCCGACCGCCGCGGTGATCGACGCGCAGTGCCTGCGCGCGGCGGCCACGGTGCCGGCGTCCTCACGCGGATACGACGGCGCGAAGAAGGTCCCCGGGCGCAGGTGACGGTGGGCTCGGCGTTCGGTTAGGTCCTGTCCGGTCGATCTTGGCGGATCAGCCCGCGGCGTTGGGCGCCCGGCTGGGCGTGCGCCCGAATCGTCCTCGTACTGGACGTACTTGGGCGATTCGGGCGTGCGTCCAGGCGGGATGCCCGGCGTCGCGGGCCCGGCAAGATCGGCCGGACAGGGCCTAGTCCGCGGCGACGCGGGTGCAGCGCGGCTTGACCGGGCGGCCGGTCATGCCGGCGCTGCTGTGCGGCGCCGGTGGCACATGGTGGTGCCGGGCGACCGCCACAACGGACGCCACCATGCCAACGGCCAGCAGGGCCACGGCCGTCAGGGTCGCACCGTCGGGGTGGACGAGCGACTGGCCGCGCAGCGCTTGCCAGGTCAGGATCGCCAGCACGCCCGCGTAGGTCCCGGTCGCCACCAGGACCAGGCGCAGGCGCGTCCGCTCGTCGGCCAACCGCGGGAACCTGCGGGACAGTGTGATCAGCAGCCAGGCGAAGAGCGGGATGGCCTGCAGCGCGTGCATTCCGACGAAGTGGGGGATGCGCAGGTCGCCGCCGGTGCTGCTCCAGCCGGTGATGGCGATGCCGGGCGAGTCGTCGGCGACGCCGACGCTGTGTGCCCCCACGATGCCCACGGCGGCCCCGCTGCGCATGGCACCGAGTTGGGCAGGGGTCGGGCTAGTCATGAGGAAGCCGAATGCCATGCCCACCAGTGCGAGGAGCAGGCCGAGCCGGACGGACCAGGTGGCCGCGCGGTCCCCGGTCCGCTCGCGGAACAACCTGGCCGCGATGCCGAGGTTGGCCAGCCACAAGGTGACGATCGAGGCGGCCATCGCGAACCAGAGGCCGGCGTCCAGCGGTGTGGCGACGTTGAAGTGGCTCTGCCTGCCGCGGAGCACCTGGCCAACGACGACCACCATCTCGATCACGTTGGCGGCGGCAATCGTCGTCCCGAGCCACCAGACCCAGCGGGGGGCCGTGCGGCCCAGGGACAGCATCCACGCGAGGGTCACCGAATAGATCGCGATGGAGAGGGAGAACTTGAAGGGCTTCAGCCAGATCGGCTCCCCGACCAGGATCCGGTCGTCGACCGCGAGGCCGACGGCGGATGCCAGGGCGAGGGCCGCCATGGCAGCGGCGAGCAGTACCAGCGGGCGGTGCCAGAGGCGGATCGTCATCATTTCCTCGGAGAGTGGACTGCACGGCGTTGCTCTACGCCACGCTGTGCTCGGAGTTGATTCACTGAACGCGGCTTCGGCCCGCTCCTGACTTCGCCGCAGGGTCTGCACAGCCCGACAGCCGATGCCGCGCACGTGGCGCTACCGGCTGAGCCGCGCCCGCCACCACTCGACGGTTGCCCCCAGTGCCTCGTCGATCGGGGTCGACACCTCGCCGAAGGTCGCGGTGTACGCCTGGGAGTCGAGCACGAACGGCCGGTCGAACTGGTACTGCACCTCCCGCAGTTCCCCGAGCATGGGGTTGACCAGGCCGACCAGGTGGAGTGGCCACCAAGGAATCCGGCCGACCCTGGCCGGCGGCAGACCCGCCAGCCGGCACAGGTGCCGGACCGCCTCCCGGGTCGACAGCGGCGGGGCGGTGGGAACGTGCCAGGCGCGTCCCCACGCCCGCTCGTCGGTACCAAGCCGTACGAGCGCACGGGCGATGTCGGGGATATAGGTGAAGCTGTGCGGTGCGTCCGGGTTGCCGATCAGCCTGACTGCACGGCCGGCCAGGAGCGCGGGCATCATCCGCTGGGCGAGGTGGCCGGCCTCGGTGACGCCGGGCCCGAAGAAGTCCGAGGCGCGCGCCTCCGCGACGCGGATCCGGCCGGCCTGGTGCCGGGCCAACGCGTCGCGCCACATGCCGATGCGGACCCGGGCCTTGGTGCCGGTGCCTGCGAGCGGCAGGTCCTCCGTGATGGGGGCGTCGACGGGGCCGTAGCCGTACAGGTTGCCCATCGTCACCAGCACCGAGCCGGCGGCCTCCGCCGCGTCGAGGAGGGCGTTCGAGATCGGCGGCCAGTCGGTGGGCCACCGGTGGTACAGCGGGCTCGCGCAGTTGTAGATCACCTCGGCGCCCTTGGTGGCTTGCCGGAGTGACGCCGTGTCAGTGACGTCGAGCGCCGTACTCCCGTCGCCGCCGGAGCGACTCAGGACGACGACCTCGTGCCCCTGTTCGTCGAGCAGTCGCGCCGTGGTGGCGCCGACGGGGCCCTTGCCGATGACGATGTGCCGTGCCATGCAGGTCCTCCTGGGGAATTGAGAGAGCAGTGCTCTCTTCATTGAGGAGTGTTCGCGCAGCGGCGGGGAGAAGTCAAGAGCAGTGCTCTCTCTTGTGTGCACTGCTCTCGAATGAGAGGATGAACGGCATGACGGCATCGCAGACCGCGCGGCAGCTGGCCCGCGCCGAGCTCACTCGCGCGATCAAGGAAGCCGCCACTCGCCAGCTCGCCGAGACCGGGGCGGCCGCACTGTCGCTCCGCGCGGTGGCGCGTGACCTGGGCCTGGCCTCCTCGGCGCTGTACCGCTACTTCCCCAGCCGGGACGCACTGCTCACCGCGCTGATCATCGACGCGTTCAACGCGGTCGGAGCGGCCGCGGAGTCAGGGGCGGCGTCCGCCGCTCCCGCCGATCCGGGCGCCCGGTGGCTTGCCGCATGCCGGGCGGTCCGCCAGTGGGCCCTGGCCCACCCGCACGAGTTCGCCCTGGTCTACGGCTCGCCCGTCCCCGGCTACCAGGCCCCCACCGACACGGTCGACCCCGCCACCCGGGTCACCCGCCTGATGGCCGGTCTCGTCGTCGAGGCACACGCCTCGGGCCTCCTGCGACCCCCCACGCAGCCGCTCCCCGGGCCGAGGCTCGTCGCCCAGCAGGTGCTCGACAGCGCGGGAGGGGCACCGGCCGAACCGTACGCGGACCTGGTGGAACGGTCGCTCACCCTGTGGATCTCCCTGATCGGCACGATCAGCTTCGAGCTGTTCGGTCACCTGAACGAGGTGATCACGGACTACCCCGCGTACTTCGACGCCGCCATGACCATTGCCGCCGAGGCAATCGGGCTCGATGTCCTGTCGCCTCCTGCGTGACACCCCACTACCAGCGGCCTGGTCCGGCACCCGCGGTGGACACCGGCATGGCCCATCACGAGGACGGCGGGCAACAGGGCCTGCGGCGGGCGCGCTCCTCGCGGACCGCGCCCGCCCCACGGGCGGAGGCCGTACGTGGGACGGGCGCAGATGGAGCGACCGGATCAGGCGGTCGGGAGGTTGCGAGCGGCAGCCTCGGCCTTGTCCGCGTGCTCGGCAGCGGCCTGCGCGGCCTGCTGGGCCTGGGCGGCGTGTTCGGCGGCGGCCTGCGCGGTGGCCCGGGCCTTCTGCGCGTACTCGGCGGGGGTCTGGGCCTGGGCGGTCGCCTTGGCCGCGTCCACCGCCGTCTTCGCCGACCCGTAGGCATCACCGCCTGCCGGCGGCTCACAGAGTGCTGAAGGCGCCCTCCACGGCCTCGCACGTGGCGTCCAGATCGTCCTCCGTCACCGCGGCGGAGACGAACCAGCAGGCCATGCCGAAGGCGTTGACGTGGACCCCTCGCCCGAGCAGCGCATGCCGGAACGCGCCGTGGCGGGCCTGGTCGGCGCGGAGCAGGTCGCGGTACTGGCGGCTCGGCATCCCGTCCACGGTGAACACCGTCTGGAACATGGCTCCGACGCCCTGCACCACACAGGGGATGCGCCGGTCGTGGGCGGCCCGTTGGACGGCCTCCATGATCCGCAGGCCGCTCTCCTCGATGTGCTTCGTGACGGCCGGCTGGTTCAGGTGGCGCAGCGTCACCAGTGCGGCGGTCGCGCACAGCGGCGAGGCGTTGTAGGTCCCACCGTGCTTGACCCGCCCCACGGCCAGGGGTTCCATCACGTCGCGCCGTCCCGCGAAGGCCGCGATGGGCAGGCCTCCGCCCAGTGCCTTGGCGAAGACGGCGAGGTCGGGCACGACCCCGAACAGCGCCTGGGCGCCTCCGGGGCCGGTGCGGAATCCGGTGCAGACCTCGTCGAAGACGAGGATGATCCCGCGGGCCGTGCACTCCTCCCGCAGCAGGCTCAAGTAGCCCGGCGCGGGCATGGTGCAGGCGTTGTTGGCCACGATCGGCTCGCAGATCACCGCCGCGAACTCGCCGCGGTGGGCGTCCAGGACGGCTCGGAGCGCCGCGGGATCGTTCCACGGGCAGACGACGACGTCGCCGACGACCCCGGCCGGGATGCCGGGGGAATGGGGTACCGCGTGCGGCGCGGCGTAGGGGCCGGCCTCGGCGGCGTCGGGGCGGTTGGAGACGGCCAGGGTGTCCGACCAGCCGTGGTAGTGGCCCTCGAACTTGAGGACCTTCGAGCGCCCGGTGTAACCGCGGGCGGCCCGCACGGCGCCCTGCACCGCCTCGCTGCCCGAGTTGGCGAAGCGGACGAGCTCCGCGCAGGGCACCATCGCCTGGATCAGCTCGGCGAGTTCGACTTCGACGGTGTTGCAGGTGCCGAACATCGTGCCGGTGTGCAGGACGGCGGTGAGCGCGTCGGTGAGCTGCGGGTTGGCGTGGCCCAGGACCGCGCTGCCGTAGGAGACCAGGTAGTCGAGGTACTCGTTGCCGTCGACGTCCCGGATGCGCGCACCCGAGCCGTCGGCCATGTAGAGCGGGTAGGGGTTCGGACCGGTCGAGGTCATCCGGGCGGAGGAGCTGATGCCGCCGGCCAGCGACGTCTGGGCCCGCTCGAACCACCGGCGGCTGCTGTCGGTTGCGCCCGGCGGCTGGATACGGCCATTCATGTACGGCTCCTGTTTGGTCGAGGGTTGGTCGGGCACGCTCGGACTGCCCTTCGTAGGCGTGGCATTGACGGGATTCGTGGAGAAGATGGGACGTGGGCATGGCTGTGAGGACGGCTGTCGTCACCGGAGCGGGCAGCGGGATCGGGCGGGCGTGCGCCCTGGGCCTGCTGGCGGACGGCTGGACGGTGGTGCTGGTGGGTCGCCGCAAGGGCCCGTTGGACGGGACGGTGGCGCTCGCCGACTCCGCCGGTCGTGACCGCGCGGTCCCGCTTTCCGTCGACATCACCGATCCGGCGGCCGTGGACGGCCTGTTCGACTCCGTCGTGGAACGGTTCGGCCGGCTGGACCTGTTGTTCAACAACGCGGCCGACGTGATGCCGTACACCCCGACCGAGGACGTGGCCGTCGAGGACTGGCACCGGGTGATGGACTCCATCGCCACGGGGACCTTCCTCTGCTCGCGCGCCGCCTTCCGGGTGATGAAGCGTCAGAGTCCGCGCGGGGGGCGGATCATCAACAACGGGGCGCCTTCCGCACAGGCACCCCGGCCGGACTCCATCGCCTTCACCGCGGCCAAGCACGCCGTGGCCGGGATGACGCGCTCGCTGTCCCTGGACGGCCGCCGCCACGACATCTCCTGCGGCCAGATCGACATCGGGAACGTCACCCCGCCGGACGGCCCCCAGCCGGCGGTCCTCCAGGCCGACGGGTCACGGCGGGTCGAACCCACCATGGACGTGCGGCACGTCGTCGACACGGTGCGGGCCATGGCCGACCTGCCCCCCGGGGTGAACATCCAGTCCGTCCTGGTCATGCCCAGCGCCATGCCGTACGTCGGGCGCGGGTAGCCCGGCCACGTACGCCTCGAACCAGTTGCCGGGCGCCAGCCGCCCGGCCTGGTCCCAGGCGAGCATCCGGTGCAGCCCGTCCAGATGGATCAGCCCTTCGCGGACGGTCAGGCACTCGTAGTCGGGACCGGGCGCCGGACGGGTGCTCAGGTAGAGAGGAAGGCAGTCGGCCGCGCTCTGCCGGGCGAGCTTGTACGCGCACAGCGGGTTGGACCGGGCGTACGAGGCGCCCAGCGCGGCGAGCCGGTCGGACGTCGCGGCCACGCTCAGCCCGGTCCTGGGGATGAGCTCGGCCGCACCGTCCTCGCCCAGGTGCCAGGGGAGCACCACCCCGCGTACCTCGGGCCCCTCCAGCAGCACGCGATGCCAACGGCCGCCCGACCCGAGCTGGGCATTGCGGATGTGCCCCTCGGCCTCATCGTTGGAGTTGGCCTCGTCAGCCCCGTCGAAGGGGTGTTCACGGGCGAAACGGCGCATGACCGTGTCGAATCGCACCGCTCCCAGAATCCTCATCCGCCGGACCTCTCCATTTCTTCGTACTCGCCGAAGTGCCGCTCGGCGAAGAGCTCCGGCCACCCCGCGTCCAGGCCGCGGGCGCGCCCCACCGCCAGCACCTGCCGCCAGTACGGCTTGACCGGGGACCACCGCGTGCCGGTACGACAGTACGAGCCGTCGATCATGTAGCGGGGCCCCGTACCCGGATCCGCCCCGGGGGCGGACCTACGCGTGTGGAAGAGCGCCGAATGGAGCACGACGGTGGACCCGGGCGGCAGTTCGTCGATGACCGTCTCCCCCGGCAGCACACCCGTTCCCAGGTGGCTCCGGGCGTCCTTCTCGGCCACCTCCCGGTGCGAGCCGGGCAGGACGGCCAGACCACCCAGCTCCGGCTGGAGCCCGCCGATGTAGTGCAGGGCGTGGATCATGGGGAGGCGGCGGTCGCGCTGGGGCCGTTGCTCGTAGTCGTGGTGCCAGCTCTTGCCCGCTCCCCCGGCCGGCCGCCGGTCGCTGTGCAGGTGGTGGAAGACGAAGGACGGCCCGAGCAGCTCGGGGCGGCCGAGCAGGTCCAGCAGTGCCGGCAGCACCGCGAGCTCACCGTGCGCCGGCAGGTCCAGTTCGATCACCTCCGGTGCTCGCGCCCCCGGACGCAGACTGGCCTCTATGGACCGCTGACGCCACCCTTCCTCCACCCACCTGTCCACCTCCGGAATGAGGCGATCCACGAGACCGGCCGGGAGGAAGCCCGGCAGCACCAGGAAACCGTCCTCCGTGAAACTCCCTGCCTGAACCTCAGCGGTGCGGACCTCTGCCACGTGTCGAATCCCCGGTTCACTCGATTGTTACCCCGATGACGCCAGAACGCTCCCGACACGTCTGTCCACACCCGCCACGGAGCATGCCCGGAGCCCGGCGAACGTCCAAAAAGCACACGCTCTCGGGGTCAGAACCACCCTTGATCGACAGGCCAGTTAGGGGAATCCCGCGTTCCGCGGGGCGTCCGCCATCGGCCTGGCCCTCCAGCCGCCTTCGGAGATCTGACGCCATCTCAAAACATCACTCCAAGGTGGGGTTTGGCTCAATGAACCCCACCTTCAATGCCGAGAAGCCGACGGGGTGGCGGCGCTGAGGGCTGCCACCCCGTCGGCTTCTCGGCACTCGGCCCTGTCCGGCCGAGTCGGTCCTACTCAGGTCACGCGGGCGGGATCGGGCCGAGGTAGGTGCCGCCGGAGGCGTCGATGGTCTGGCCGGTCACCCAGCGGCCCTGCGGGCCCGCCAGGAAGCCCACCACGTCCGCGACGTCCTCCGGCTGGCCGATCCGGCCGAGTGCGGTGATCGATTCGAGCCCGGCCATCGCCTCGGGGACGCCCGTCCACTGGGACGTCATGTCGGTCAGGATCACCCCGGGGTTGACGGTGTTCACGGTGATCCCGCGCCGGCCGAGCTCGTTGGCGAGCGGTGCGGCGAGGGCCACCAGCGCTGTTTTGCTGACGGTGTAGCCGATCTGGACCGGGGAGCCGATCCGGGCAGCCGCCGAGGCCACGTTGACGATCCGACCTCCGTCCCGCAGCAGCGGAATCGCCCGCTGGATCACGAAGATCGGCGTGCGCACGTTGATCGCCATCAACCGGTCGAACTCCTCCTCCGTGAGCTGCCCGATCGACCCGGCCAGGTGGATGCCCGCGTTGTTGACCAGGATGTCCAGGCCGGCCCCGCCGTCCCCACCGACTTCGCCGTCCCCACCCTGCTCGCCGTGCTCCGCCAGCCCGGCGGCGAGGCCCTCGAACAGCTGGTCCAGCGCACCGCTCTCGCCGAACCGGGCCCGCACCGCGAACGCCCGGCCGCCGGCCTTGGCGATCAGCTCCACGGTCTCCGCGGCGGCCGCCTCGTTGCCGCCGTAGTGGACCGCGACCAGTGCCCCGTCGGCGGCGAGCCGCTGCGCCACCGCCCGCCCGATCCCGCGCGAGCCGCCCGTCACCAGCGCCGTCCTGCCGTCCAGTTCGCCCACGATCGCCTCTTCCCTCGTGCCGCCCACGGTCGGATCCGGGGCCGGTCTCCCGCCGTCACGACCCGAGGCCGGACAACCCTTCATGTATGCCCGGGGCCGGAGAGCTGATGCCGCCAGGCCGCACGACCACCCGCACGACCAACCACTCGACCACCCGCTCAGGCCTGGAACAGCGGCTCGTAGGCGCCGCCCTCCTCGGCGTTGAGCAGCACGTACGCGGGCCCGAGACCGAGCGCGACCTCCCGCAGCCGGGCCAACGCCGCAGCCACGCCCGGGACTTCGAGGCCGAGCGCGGCGGCGGCCGCGTCCCGCTGCGCGTACAGGCCGGGCTCGTCCTCCAGATACTCCTCGGCGGCCTCCGCGCTCTCCTCCACCGTCAGCCGCGGGCAGTCCCGCCACCACGGCACCGCCAGCAGCAGCCGGACCAGCTCCAGCAGCCCGACGGCCAGCACCGCCGCGCCGCCCTCCGAGTCGGCGTACAGGACAGGACGCTCCTCGCCGCCCTCCCCGCACAGGAAGAAGGTGCCGCCCGCGCCGTCCTTGGCCACCGGCTCCAGGGCCTCCCCGGAGGCGAGCACCACCTCCTCGACGTGCGGGTAGTGGTCGAGGCTGAGGTCGCCCGGCCAGGCCAGGAAGTCGAGGGCGGCGGGGTTGGCGCGGATCGCGTCGAGCAGCGGGGTCGTCGGCATGGCCGCCAGACTAGGACGCCCTGGTGACACTCATCCCGCCGGCCGCTCGGGGGTGTTCGCCACCCGTCGTCTCCGACTCGCCCCGGGTGGGGAGTTGATCTCTACGGCGCAGCCGTTGTTGGGTGGCTCCTGTTGCTCTGACCCCCAGCGGCGAAGGAATGTGACACGGTGGACGAGAAATTACCTCCGGACGAGCGGGCCGCGCTGTTCGAGGCGCAGCGGCCCCGGCTGCGGGCCGTGGCGTACCGGATGCTCGGCTCGGTGAGCGAGGCCGAGGAGGCCGTCCACGAGGCCTGGCTGCGCTACGACCGCACCGACACCTCCGACGTGCAGAACCTCCCCGGCTGGCTGACCACGGTGGTCTCGCGGGTCTGCCTCAACCTGCTGCGCGGCCGGGAGCTGCGCCGCGAGGAGCCGCCGGAGGCCGAGGCGGGTGAGCCGGGCCCGGCGCGCATCCCGGACCCGCTGCTGCGGCGCGAGGGGGTGGCCGACCCCGGGCAGGAGGTGCTGCTCGGGGACTCGGTGGGCCTGGCGCTGATGGTGGTGCTGGAGTCGCTGGCACCGGCCGAGCGGATCGCCTTCGTACTGCACGACCTGTTCGCGGTGCCGTTCGCCGAGATCGCCCCCCTGATCGAGCGGACGGCGGCCGCGGCCCGCCAGCTGGCCGACCGGGCCCGCCGCCGGGTTCAGGACCAGGCGCCGGCGCCCGACCCGGACCCGGGCCGTCAGCGGGCCGCCGTGGACGCCTTCTTCGCGGCCGCCCGCGCCGGCGACCTGGGCGCGCTGGTGGCCGTGCTCGCCCCGGGCGTGGTGCTGCGCTCGGACGGCGGCGCGGTGCGGGCCCGGCACCCGGTGGTGCTGACGGGCGCGGCCGCGGTGGCCGACCAGCCGGTGCTGTGGGGCGGGCTGTCGCCGTTCGCCCGCCCGGCGCTGGTCAACGGCGCCGCGGGCGCGGTGGCGATCGGCGAGGGCGGCCGGCCACTGTCGGTCATGGCGTTCACCGTGGTGGACGGCGCGATCGCGGCGATCGAGGTGCTCACCGATCCGGAGCGGCTGGCGGCGCTGGACCTCTCGGCGTTCCGCGACTGAACGCGGCGGACGAGGTTCCACGGCTGAACGTGGCGGGCGAGGTTCCGCGACTGAACGCGGCGGGCGAGAGGGAGGCCGGCCGCCCTCTCACCCGCCCGCGCCGGTCGGCGCCGCACGTCCTCGGGACGCGCCGTCACCAGCCCTGTGCGACGACCCAGTCGGCGAGGTGGCGGGCGCACGCGTCGACCGACTCGCGCCAGGTGTGGCTCGCGCCCTCGCCGGCCTCGTCACTGACGTGCTTGACCAGGCGCACCGGCACCCCGAAGCGGTGGGCGACGGCGGCGACGGCGTAGCCCTCCATGTCGACCAGGTCGGCGTGCTCGGCGAGCCGGTCGCGGGCCGCCGGGTCGGAGACGAAGAGGTCGCCGGTGGCCAGCACCGGGCCGTCGCCCTTGCCGACCACCAGCGGGGCGCCGTAGCTGCGGCCGGTGAGCGCCAGCAGGGCCGGGGTGTCGAGGTCGTGCTGGATGACCTGGACGACGTGGTGGGTGCCCTCCCAGCCGGGGCGCAGCGCGCCGGCCGTGCCGAGGTTGATCACCTCGGACGGCTTCTCGCCCTGGGCGAGGACGGTGGCCAGCGCGGCGGTGGCGTTGATCTTCCCTATTCCGGTGAGCAGGACGGGCAGCCGGTCGTCGAGGTGGGCGGCTTCCTCGCGCACGGCGACGACGAGCAGCGGGCGGTCGGGCGTGATCGTTCCAAGCAGGCGCATGCTGCCCATCGTACGGAGGGTGTCCGCCGAAACCAGGTGCACCGACCGCGCCGGGAACGGTGGCGTCACGGCGGGATCGCCCCCGCAGCCGGCCCCGGGGTCCGGCCTCGACTCCCTGCGCGCCGACGCCGCGATCGGACCGGGGTCCGTCCTCGACTCGCCGCGTGCCGCCGCCGCAACCGGACCTCGCCGCTCCGGCCCGTCGGAGGAACCGCATAGGGTGCATCCCGCGTCGGACGGTTCACCGCCGGCCGCCGGGCAGCGGGGCCCCGGGGGCGCGCGGGAGGCGTGCGCCGCACGTGCAGGGCAAGCTCAAGATCGGCGCAATTCGGGTGTGGCCAGGGGGAGTCACGGCCATACTGCTGGCATCGGCCGGGCCCCGGACAGCGGGCCCGGCCCCTGGGGAGGATGAGGCGGGTGGCAACACCAGTAGGTAACGGCGCACCGGGCGCCGTGGTCCCGGCACGGCCGAGCGGCCCGCCGGGCACGGCACCGGCCGTGCCGGGCGTCCGGGGCGTCCCGGCGTCCAGACCCGGCGCCGCGCCCGCCCGGCGGCCGTCGGCCGGGCCCGCGCCGCGCGGCCTGTCCGGCCTGCGGGCCCGGCTGGCGAACGCCACCCGGACGGCGCCGGGCCGGCTGCGGCTGGCCGGGGCGGTGCTCGCGGTGCTGACGGTGGCCTCCGGCGCGCTGACCGCCTGGCAGTTGGAGACCAAGGCGGAGGCCGCCAACCGGGTGGTCCAGCACAGCCAGCCGCTGAGCAAGGACGCAGCCGACATCCACCGCCTGCTGGCCCACGCCGACACCACCGCGGCCACCCGCTTCCTGCTCGCCGGGGAGGAGACGGAGGCCGTGCGCCGCGACTACGAGGGCGATCTGGCCTCGGCCACCGGCCTGATCACCAAGGCCGCCGCGCAGACCACCGTCGGCTCCCCCGCCTACCAGAAGCTCACCGAGCTGAACAAGCAACTCCCCGTCTACGCCGGCCTGGTGGAGACCGCGCGGGCGAACAACCGGCTGGGCCTGCCGCTCGGCGGCGCCTACCTGCGGTACGCCTCCGAGCAGATGCAGGGCACCCTGCTGCAGCGCGCCGCCGAGCTGACCGCCATCGAGAACGACGAGCTGGACAAGGACTACGCCGAGGCGAAGTCCAGCCCGTGGGCCGCGTACGGCCTGGGGGTGCTCGCCCTCGGCGCGCTGGTCTGGGTGCAGGTGACGCTGTTCCGCCGCACCAACCGGGTGTTCAACCCCGGCCTGCTCGGGGCCACCGCCGCCGTCCTGGCCGGGGCGCTCTGGCTGGCCGTCACCGGCCTGACCACCAACGCCGCGCTCCAGCAGAGCTGGAAGCAGGGCGCGCAGCCGCTGCGGGCGCTCAACACCGCCCGGGTGCAGGTGCTTTCCGCCCGGCTGGCGGAGAACCTGAACCTCGTCGCCCGCGGCTCCACCACCGCGTACGCGGACCAGTGGAAGGCGATCACCCAGCAGCTCGCCGGGGGCGAGCCCGCGAACGTCCCGATGGGGCAGCACTCCGGCTCGCTGCGCCAGGCCCTCGACCTGGCCCCCGCGGACGCCCGGCAGCAGATCGGCGAGGCCGACCGGCAGTACGAGACGTGGCGCACCCGGCACGACGCGGCATACGCCATGGAGACCCAGCAGGCCGACTACCAGGGCGCACTGCAGGCGACCGTGACGGCGGACCCGGCCGCCGAGGCGAACACCGCGGACGGCGCCTTCAAGGCCACCGACAAGGCGCTCGACCAGGCCGCCACCACCGAACAGGAGCACTTCAAGCGCTCCGCCAAGGACACCGAGGGCGACCTCCGGCTCGCCGCCCTCGCGGCCGCGCTGCTCGGCGTGGTGGCCGCGGCCGCCGCGCTGCGCGGCCTGGGCCGCCGACTGGCCGAGTACCGGTAGAGGGGGAACGGACACATGCGCAGGAGAACCGCAGGCACCAGGCCGGCCACCGTGCTGGCGCTGCTGGCCGCCGGCGCGGCCGTGCTCGGCGGGGGCGGGCCGTCCGGCGCCGCGGCCGCCACGGGCGCACCGCAGGCCGTCCGGTCGACCGGGCAGGAACAGGCCGGGCAGGACCAGGCCGAGTCCTGCGACCTGACCAGCACCGTGCCGCCGAGCACCGTGGACGGCCCGGCGGTGAAGGCCATCAAGGCCAAGGACACCCTGATCATCGGCGTGGACCAGAACAGCTACCGCTGGGGCGCCCGCAACCCGAACACCGGTGAGCTCGAAGGCTTCGACATCGACCTCGCGAGGACGATCGGCGTGGCCATCATGGGCAATCCGGCCAAGGTGGTGCTCAAGCCGGTGTCGACCGCCGGCCGGGCCGACGCCCTCACGGGCAACCAGGTCGACCTGATCGTCCGCACCATGACGATCAGCTGCGCCAACCTGAAGAAGGTCGCCTTCTCCCGGTCGTACTTCAATATCAAGCAGCGGGTCCTGGTGCCCCGGTCGTCCACGGTCAAGAACCTCGACGAGGCGATCGGCGGCAAGACGGTCTGCGCCGCGGACGGCTCGGTGGCCAAGGACGTGCTGAACGCCAAGAAGACCGCCAAGCAGCTCGTCCTGGTGACCAACCAGCTCGACTGCCTGGTCCGCATGCAGCTCGGCAAGGTCGACGCCACCATGACCGACGACGAACTGGCGGTCGGCCAGGCCGCGCAGGACCAGACGGTGAAGGTGGTGGACGGCTTCGAACAGCCGGAGACGATCGGTGTCGCGATGCGCCAGAACAGCACCGACCTCACCGCCCGGGTCAACCAGGTGATCTCCGACTACTACGCGGACAAGGACAAGGGCTGGCAGAAGTCGTTCGAGCGGTGGGTCCAGCCCTATCTGCCCGAGAACTCCAAGGACCCCGGCCTGTACTGGCCGGCCCGCTGACGCACCGGGCGGCGCACGCGCGTCAGCAGGCCGTTGACGCGGTCTTGACGCCCACCGCCCGCTCCGCCCGAACGGCCACCGGCTAGGGTTCGGGACGATCACCACGGGGAGACCGGTGGTGGGCACGGGGGTTGTCGTGGGATCGCACGTCAGGTACGTCGGGATCGCACGCGAGGAAGGAAGGACACGGCGTTGGCGGCTTCGGCTGGCCCGGTACTGAACCGGGAGGAGGTGGACCGCGCGCTGGCGCGCCTCGGCGCGGAGCGGGACGCGGTCGAGTCCGCGCTGCTCGCCCTCCAGGACCATCCGGGCCTGCGGCTGCTCGACGGCGCCGAACTGACCGGACGCACGCTGGAGCGCTGGTCCGTCGCCGGGAAGGGCCTGCCACTGCTCTGGGCCCTGTTCGACCGCTACGCGGAGGCACTGGCCTCGGCGCGCGCGGTACGGGCCCGCAAGGCCAAGCCCGGCGCGCCCGAACTCGCCGAGCTGAGCGAACTGCTCACCGGCGACGCGGTGACCGTCCCCGGCGGCGCGCTGCCGGACGGCCCGCAACTGCTCGGCGCGCCCGCCCGGCTGGTCGAGCGGATCAGCCTGGACGCGCTGATGACCCGGATGAACTCCTGGTACGCCACCGTGCTGGAGGTGGTCAGCGCCGCCGACGCGGTCTGGTCGGCGCTGCCGGCCCGGATCGACCTGCTGCTGGCCGAACTCCACCGGGTGGGCAACCTCGCCGCCTCGCTCGGCGTGCGGGCCGGCGGCCACCCGCTCGCCGACGACCTGGCCGGGCTGGACGCCGACCTCACCGGGCTGCGCGCCGAGGTGCGCGAGGACCCGCTGGCGCTGTGGCGCCCGGCCCGGGTGCCCGCCCAGCGCGGCACCGTGCCGGAGGGCGGCGCCTTCGCCACCCCCGCCGGGGTGGTGGACACCGAGCGGTTCGACCGGGCCGGGCGGGCGCTGGACGGCGTCCGGGTGGAACTGGAGAACCTGCTGCGGCTGCGCGACGACGCCGAGGAGCGCCTCCAGGGCGTCGGCGACCTGCTCCAACGGGCCGACGCCACCCTGGCCGAGGCCCGCCGGGCGCGCGGCGAGGTGCTGGCGAAGATAGCCTCCAGCGACGTCCCGGCGGTGCCCGGGCCGGCCTCGGCGCTGCGCGAACGGATCGTGACGGCACTGGAGTTGCGCCAGGGCGGGCAGTGGGGCCGGCTGGCGCCGCTGCTGGACACGCTGGAGGACGCCGCCGCCAAGGAGCTGGCCCGGGCCCGGCAGTCGCTCACCGAGGTGACCCAGCCGCTGGCCGTCCGCGCCGAACTGCGCGGCCGGCTGGACGCCTACAAGGCGATGGCCGCCCGGCTGCGGGTCTCCGAGGACCCGGAAGTGATCGAGCGGTACGAGAAGGCGCGCTGGCTGCTGTGGAGCGCGCCCTGCGACCTGCGGGCGGCGGCCGCCGCGGTGGCCCGCTTCCAGCAGTCGCTGCGGCCGGCGCAGGCCGAGGCCGCACAGGAGACGACCGGCCAGACGCCGGTCGACGGACAGGTCCAGGGGGGCTGAGGTTGATGGGCGGGACGTGCGTACGGCCGGAGTGCTCCGGCAACGGCAGGATCGACGCGGACGGCTACTGCGACGAGTGCGGGCTCGCCCCGGCGGGCGGCGGCACCGTGGCAGCTTCTACGGCGGCCACCGGCGCCCCGCCGGCTGCCGGCCCCGGCGCGCCCTGCCCCCGGGACTGTTCAGGCGCCATCGACACCGACGGCTACTGCGACGAGTGCGGCCTCACCCCGCCCGGCGGCGACACCGGCGTCACCCAGCCCTACGTCCCGTCCTCCCGGGTCTCCACCGACTCGGCGCGCAGCGGCTCGATCCGCTCGACCCGCACCGGCTCGGCCCGCTCGATGTCCGGCCGCTCCCGCTCGCACCGCTCGACCCGCACCGGCAGCAGCCGCTCGGTCTCGGTGCGCAGCACCCGCGGCAGCGTCAGCGCGGGCACCCGTAACCGGCTGGGCGCCGGCCTGGTGACGGTGCCGACCGTCGAGACGGCCGACCCGTCGCTGGCGGTGCTGGAGAACCCGGAGGTCCCGGAGCGCAAGCGGTTCTGCTCCAAGTGCGAGACCCCGGTGGGCCGGGAGAAGAACGGCCGGCCGGGCCGGCCGGACGGCTTCTGCACCAAGTGCGGCACGCCGTACTCGTTCACGCCCAAGCTGCGCCGCGGCGACCTGGTCGGCGGGCAGTACGAGGTGGTGGGCTGCCTGGCGCACGGCGGCCTCGGCTGGATCTACCTGGCGATCGACCGGCGGGTCAACGACAAGTGGGTGGTCCTGAAGGGCCTGCTGGACACCGGGGACGAGGACGCGCTCGCCGTGGCCGTCGCCGAGCGCCGCTTCCTGGCCGAGGTGGACCACCCGAACATCGTCCGGATCATCAACTTCGCCGAGCACCTGGACCTGGGCTCCGGCTCCACCGACGGCTACATCGTGATGGAGTACGTCGGCGGCAAGTCGCTCAAGGACATCGCCAACGACCGCCGCACCCCGGACGGCCGGCGCGAGCCGCTGCCCGTCGAGCAGGCGATCGCGTACGCGCTGGAGGCGCTGCCCGCACTCGGGTACCTGCACAGCCGGGGCCTGATCTACTGCGACTTCAAGATCGACAACGTGATCCAGAGCGGCGACGCGCTCAAGATCATCGACATGGGCGCCGTCTGCCGCCTCGACCACGACGGCCCGATCTACGGCACCGTCGGCTACCAGGCCCCCGAGATCGCCACCCACGGCCCCTCCCCCGCCTCCGACCTCTACACCGTGGCCCGCACCCTCGCAGTGCTCACCTTCGACTTCCAGGGCTACAGCACCACCTACCGGGACACCCTGCCCGGCCCCGAGGACGTCGAGGTCTTCGCCCGCTACGAGTCGTACTACCGCTTCCTGGTCCGCGCCACCGACCCGGACCCGGCCCGCCGGTTCTCCTCCGCCGACGAGATGGCCGACCAGCTCACCGGCGTGCTGCGCGAGATACTCGCCCTCCAGGACGGCCGGGCCCGGCCCGCCCTGTCCACCCTCTTCGGCCCCGAACTACGCGTCGTGGACACCGAGTTGGTCATGCCCACCGAGCAGCCCGGACAGCTCCTGGTGACCGCCCTCGACCCGGCCGCCGCCGCCCTCGCGCTGCCCGTCCCGCGCGTCGACCCCGGCGACCCCAACGCCGGCTTCCTCGCCACCCTGCTCGCCACCGACCCCGAGGAGGCGCTCGCCGCCCTGGCCGGCGCGCCCGCCCTCTCCATCGAACGGCGGCTGCGCGAACTGCGCGCCCACCTCGAACTCGGCCGCCGCGACGCCGCCGAGGAGGCCCTCGCCGCCCTGGAGCGGGAGTACCCGGACGACTGGCGGGTCGTCTGGTACCGCGGCCTGGTCGCCCTGGTCGGCGCCGTGCACGGGCCGGACGGGCCGGACAGCCCTGGCAGCTCGGTCGCCCTGGTCGGCGCCGCAGGCGGCCCGGACGGCCCGGACGGCCCGGCTTCGCCCGACGAGGCCGGGCTGCGCGCCGCCGCCGAGGCCTTCGACGCGGTCTACGACGCCTTCCCCGGCGAGGCCGCCCCCAAGCTGGCCCTCGCCATCTGCGCCGAACTCCTCGGCGACGGCGGCGACGCCGCCGAGTTCTACCGACTCGTCTGGACCACCGACCCGGCCTACCTCAGCGCCGCCTTCGGGCTCGCCCGGGTCCGGCTCGCCGAGGACGACCGGCCCGGCGCCGTCCGCGTCCTGGAGTCCGTCCCGGCCACCTCCAACCAGTACACCGCCGCCCGGATCGCGGCCGTCCGCGCCCGGCTGCGCGAACGGCCCGCCACCGACCCGCTCGCCGCCGACCTCGGCGCCAGCTCCGACCAGCTGACCGCGCTGCGCCTGGACGACCGCCGCCGCGAGGAACTGGCCGTCGAACTGCTCGGCGCCGCCCTCGGCTGGGTCACCGCGGGCTCGACCGGCGCCCAGCAGGGCGGCGGCACCACGGTCCTGGGACGACCTGCGGTGGAGCGGGAACTGCGCTTCGCCCTGGAACAGTCCTACCGGGTACTCGCCCGGTTGGCCGACCGGGCCGAGACCAGGATCGAAATGGTGGAGCGGGCCAACCGCGCCCGCCCCAGGACGTGGGTGTAGCCGATGCCGCAGCAGACCGTGTGCCCGAGCTGTTCCGAACCGCTGGAGCCGGAGGACGCCTACTGCGGCGCCTGCGGCGCCAGCCGGGACGGCCGGGCCGCCCCGGGCGCGATGCCCGCGAACTGGGCCGCCGCCCGGGCCGAGGGCGCCCCGCCCCAGCACGGGCCGGTCTGCGCGCACTGCGGGCTGCCGCAGGTCACCGCGGACGGCTACTGCGAGGCCTGCGGCGGCGCCCAGCCGCGCCCGCGCGACCACATGGAGAAGTCCCTCGCGGGCGTCGCCGGGGTCAGCGACCGCGGCCTGCGCCACCACCGCAACGAGGACTCCTTCACCATCGCCGCCACCTCGCTGCCCGGCGGCGAGCCCGTCGTGGTCGCCGTGGTCTGCGACGGCGTCTCCTCCTCCGACCGGCCGGACGAGGCCTCCGAGACCGCCGTCGACGCCGCCTCCGAGTCGCTGCTGAGCGCCCTGGAGGCGGGCCGCGAACCCACCGCCGCCATGCGCCAGGCCATCGCCGACGCCGCCGGGGCCGTCGCCGACCTCGCCCAGGCCGGCCCCGGGCCCACCCGGCCCGACGTCAACGCACCCGCCTGCACCTACGTCAGCGCCATAGCCTCCGGCGGCCGGATCACCATCGGCTGGGTCGGCGACACCCGCGCCTACTGGATCCCGGACGACCGCGCCGGCGCCGAGCCCTTCCGGCTCACCCAGGACGACTCCTGGGCGGCCCGGATGGTCGAGGCCGGACTGATGAGCGAGGCCGAGGCGTACGCCGACCCGCGCGCCCACGCGATCACCGGGTGGCTCGGCGCCGACGCCGAGGAGGTCGTCCCGCACACCCTCGACTTCACGCCGCACGTCCCCGGGGTGCTGCTGATCTGCACCGACGGACTGTGGAACTACGCCGAGGCCGCCACCGACCTGGCGTACTACGTCCGGCCGGACGCCCGCACCGAACCGCTCGCGGCGGCGCAGACCCTGGTGAAGTTCGCGGTCGCCGCCGGCGGCCACGACAACATCACCGTCGCCGTCCTGCCGATCGACCCGCCGGCCGCGGGCGCCGGTGCCGGTGCCGAGGACCAGGGCGAGGACGAGGACGACCCCCGGACCGCCACCGCGCTCGACCTGCCGCTGATCACCGCGGCGGGTGCCAGGAGGGCCGCCGAGGAGGACGAGGACTACGAGCCGACCCTGCCGGACCTCCCGGTGATCGGCTCCCCCGCCGCCCCGCTGCCCCCCACCGCCCCGCCGGCACCGCCCGCACCGCCGACCGCACCCGCCGTCCCCCCGCAGCCGCCGCACCCGCCGACGGCCTGACCGGACGCCGCCCGCCCGGGGCCGACCCCGGCGGCCACCCGGTCCACCGGCCCGCCCCCGACGCGGCCGGCCCCCACCGACCGATCCGTACCGACGACCCTTCCGACGGGAGCCACCGGCCCATGGCAACACTGGCGAAGCCGAACCTGCCCAGGTTCGACGTGGAGATCTTCCAGAACGAGTACCTTGCCGACGGCGCCCGCGAGGTCAACGCCATCGTCACGGTCACCGCGACCGGCGGCGGCACCTCCGGCGGCCGCCCGCTCGGCATCGCCGACGCGGGCGGCCCGCAGAGCGCCGACACCGCCGCGGCCGTGGTGATCCTGGTGGACTGCTCGGGCTCGATGGACTACCCCAAGACCAAGATCAACGGCGCCCGCGAGGCCACCGCCGCCGCCATCGACGCGCTGCGCGACGGCACCGCCTTCGCCGTGGTCGCCGGCACCCACGAGGCCCGCGACATCTACCCCGGCGACGGCACCCTCGCCACCGCCTCCGCCACCACCCGCGGCCACGCCAAGGAGTCCCTGCGCCGCCTCACCGCCGCCGGCGGCACCGCGATGGGCACCTGGCTGGCCAAGGCCGACAAGCTCTTCCTGACCCGCCGCGACATCGCCATCCGGCACGCCGTCCTGCTCACCGACGGCAACAACGAGCACGAGTCGGCGGTCGACCTGGAACGCGCCATCGAGCGGGTCACCGGCCACTTCACCGCCGACTGCCGCGGCGTCGGCACCGACTGGCGGATCGACGAGCTGCGCAAGATCTCCTCGGCGCTGCTCGGCACCGTCGACATCGTCGCCGAACCCTCCGGCCTGGCCGAGGACTTCCGCTCGATGATGGCCGGCGCCATGGGCAAGCAGGTCGCCGACGTCGCGCTGCGGATCTGGACCCCGGCCAACGCCGCGGTCAAGTTCGTCAAGCAGGTCGCCCCCGCGGTCGAGGACCTCACCGCCCGGCGCGCCGAGGCCGGCCCCCGGGCCGGCGACTACCCCACCGGCTCCTGGGGCGACGAGAGCCGCGACTACCACGTCTGCGTCGAGGTCCCGGCCGCCTCCATCGGCAACGAGATGCTCGCCGCGCGGATCAGCCTGGTGCTGCCCCCGCAGGTCGGCAGCGGCACCCCGGAGGTGCTCTCCCAGGGCCTGGTCAAGGCGGTGTGGACCGACGACCTGGCCTCCTCCACCCGGATCAGCCCGCAGGTCGCCCACTACACCGGGCAGGCCGAGCTGGCCTCCTCCATCCAGGAGGGTCTGGAGGCCCACCGGGCCGGGGACGTCGACACCGCCACCTCCAAGCTGGGCGCCGCCGTCCGGATCGCGCACGCGACCGGCAACGAGGGCACCTACAAACTGCTGCAGAAGGTGGTGGACGTGGTGGACCCGAAGGAGGGTACGGTTCGGTTCCGTAAGAACGTGAGCGAGGCCGACTCGATGACCCTTGAGACCCGGTCGACCAAGACGGTGCGTGTGAAGAAGTGACCGCTGAAGACGTGACCGGGCCGACGACCCGGTGCGACGCCGCCCCAAGCCGGCTCGATGTGAGGGGGAACTGATGCCGATCTGCCCGAGGGGCCACGAGTCGCAGGCCGAGGACTGGTGCGACTTCTGCGGCTTCCCGATGACTCCGCCGGCCCCGCCGCCGCCCGGAGCCCACCCGGGAGCCCACGGGGCCCACCCGGGGGCGTACGGCTCCCACCCGGCGCCCGAGGCGCCCGGCTCGTTCGAGCAGTCCCAGCACCCGGACCACCGCGGTACGCCCTACGGCGCGCCGCCGTCGCCTCCGCCGGTGCCGCCGGGGAACGTCCCGCCACAGCCCGGCGCGATGCCGCCGCCACCGGCCCAGGGCTACCCCAACCTGACCGAGGGCCTGACGGTCTGCCCGATCTGCCGCAGCCCGCAGACCGGACGGTTCTGCGAGGAGTGCGGGTACGACTACGAGCTCTCCACCCCCTCGCGCCGCCAGGCGCAGCAGCCGCTGAACATCCCGGCGGCGTACGGCGGCGCGCCGGCCGCCCAGCCGCCGTACGGCCAACCGCCGTACGGCCCGCCCGTCCCGCAGCAGCCACAGCCGCAGCACACCCAGCACCCGCAGCAGGCCGCCGCGCCCGCGCACACCTACGGCTACCCTCCCTCCCTGCCCGCCAACGGGCCGGAGGGACCCGCGCCGGAGGGGGCGTTCCCCGAGGCCCCCGTCCGCGAGGACTCCGGCCCGGTGTACGCCGAGCCCCCCGGCCCCAACAACCGCGGCGGCGACTTCGGCACCTCGTTCCACCTCGCCCCGCCGCATCAGCAGCAGCCACAGCCTCAGCAGCCACAGCCGGCGGCGGCCCCCGCGGAGCCGCTCCGGACCAACTGGATCGCGGTGGTCTCGGCCGACCGCGAGTACTTCACCGAGATGATGGCCCGCAGCGGTCCCGAGGCGGCCGGGCTGTTCTTCCCGCCGTACTGCCCCGAGCGGCGCATCCCGCTGACCGGCCGCGGCCAGCTGCGGATCGGGCGGCGCAGCCAGCACCGCGGCACCGTGCCGGAGATCGACCTGTCGGTGCCGCCGGAGGACCCGGGCGCCTCGCACCAGCACGCGCTGCTCGCCGAACAGGCGGACGGCAGCTGGGTCCTGGTGGACCAGGACTCGACCAACGGCACCACCGTGAACGGCGGCGCGGAGCCGATCGCCCCGCACACCGCCGTGCCGCTGAACGACGGCGACCGGATCCACATCGGCGCCTGGACGACGATCACGGTGCACCGCGCCTGAAAGACCGTCGGCAACAACTCCGGCCGGGCCGGGTGGAATTCAACTTCCGCCCGGCCCGGCTTGTTCCCGATCCCTCGGACAATCCACAAATTTCGTCGTCGCCGACGTGCACAGGGCCCTCCGCAAGCCCTAGGCTCAGGCCACATGACTGCAGCTATATCCGCCGACGGCATCCGTCAGCGGTACGGGGACGTGCAGGCCGTCGACGGGGTGTCCCTCACCGTCGAGGCCGGCGAATTTTACGGAATCCTGGGCCCCAACGGCGCCGGGAAGACCACCACGATGGAGATCCTGGAAGGCGTCCGCAAGCCGGACGAGGGCCGGGTCGAGCTGCTGGGGATGGCTCCCTGGCCGCGCAATCCGAAACTGCTGCCGCGCATCGGCGTGCAGTTCCAGGCCTCCGCCTTCTTCCGGAAACTGACGGCCCGGGAGACCATCCGCACCTTCGCGTCGTTCTACGGGGTCGGCCCCAAGCGGGCCGACGCGATGCTGGAGCGGGTCGGCCTGACCGACAAGGCCGACGTCATGACCGACCAGATGTCGGGCGGTCAGGCGCAGCGCCTGTCGATCGCCTGCGCGCTGGCCCACGACCCGGAGATCGTCTTCCTGGACGAGCCCACCACCGGCCTCGACCCGCAGGCCCGGCGCAACCTCTGGGACCTCCTGCGGGACATCAACGGCGAGGGCCGCACGGTCGTCCTCACCACCCACTACCTGGACGAGGCCGAGGTGCTCTGCGACCGGGTCTCGATCATGGACCACGGGAAGATCCTGCACACCGGCGCCCCGGCGACGCTGATCCGCGAGATCGACGACACCGTCCGGATCAGCGTCGCGTCCGGCCAGCTGTCCGTCGAGCGCGCCCGGGACCTGCTCACCGCGGCCGGCGCCGACATCGCCGCCCTGGAGGACGACAGCGTCTCGCTCTCCGTCTCCACCCGCCTCCCGGCCCCGGTCCTGAGCGTCCTGGCCGAGCAGAACGCGCTGCGCGGCCTCGAAGTGCGCGGCGCCACCCTGGAGGACGTCTTCCTCCAGCTGACCGGACGGGAGTACCGCGCATGACCGCCAGCACGTCCACCGAGCCGAAGACCCCCGCCCGGAGCGACGGTCCGAGCGGCGGCGCGAGCGCCGAGCGGGAGCGGGTCAGCGCGTTCTGGAGCCTGTCCCGCGCGATGCTGCTCGGCATGAAGCGCGACCGCACCGCGACCTTCTTCATCCTGCTCTTCCCGCTGGTGTTCCTGGTGTTCTTCGGCACCGTGGGCAAGGGCTCCAGCAGCCCGCACGCCAAGGTGGCGCAGGTCGGGGCGGTGAAGCTGTTCGACTCGATCCAGGGCGAGGGCCGGGTCGACCTGGACAAGGTCCTCACCATCACCAGGACCGACGACGCGGCCGCCACGCTGGAGAAGGTCCGCAAGGGCGACTTCGACGCGATGATCGAGCAGGGTCCGGACGGCAAGGTCGAGCTGCGCTTCAGCGCCGCCGACACCGTCCGCGCCGGCGCGCTCCGGGGCATCGTCAACTCGGTGGTCCAGAGCGCCAACCAGGCCGCCACCGGCCAGAAGCCGGCCTACGTGCTGGACGCCCAGCAGGTCGAAGACCAGTCGCTCAAGCCGATCCAGTTCCTCACCCCCGGCCTGCTCGGCTGGGCCGTCGCCACCGGCGCGGTGTTCGGTGCCGCACTGACCCTGGTCGGGTGGCGCAAGAGCAAGGTGCTGCGCCGGCTGCGGCTGGCCCCGGTGAGTGCGGGCACGGTCATCAGCTCCAGGATCCTGGTCTCGCTGCTGACCTCGCTCCTCCAGACCACCGTCTTCCTGACGGTCGCCACCAACTTCTTCGGGCTCAAGCTCACCGGCAACTGGTGGCTGGTCATCCCGCTGGTGGCCTGCGCGACGCTCGCCTTCATGTCGATCGGCCTGCTGGCCGGTTCGGTCGCCAAGACCGAGGAGGCGGCCAACGGCATCTCGCAGATCATCGTGCTGCCGATGTCCTTCCTGTCCGGCGCGTTCATCCCGCTGGACAGCGCGCCCGGCTGGCTGGAGACCATCTCCAAGGTCATGCCGCTGCGCTACCTGGTGACGGCCGCCCAGTCGGTACTGACCCGCGGCGGCGGCGTCATGGACGCCCTGCCCACCATGGGCGGACTGCTGCTCTTCGCGGCCGTGCTGACCGGCATCTCCTGGAAGCTGTTCAAGTGGGAGGACGTGTGACCGCCGCCCCGGTCGCCTGAGCCCCGACACACGCCCTGCGGGGTCGTACGCCTTTGGTCCCGGTGTACGACCCCGTCGGCGTCTGCGACCATGGTCGGGTGAAAGAGATCCGGCGAGGAACGTTCAGCGAGGAGACCTTCTTCGACCAGGTCGGCGGCGAACCGACCTTCCGGCGACTGGTCCACCGGTTCTACCAGGGCATCGCCGAGGACGAGTTGCTCCGGCCGATGTACCCCGAGGAGGACCTTGGCCCGGCCGAGGAGCGGATGACCCTGTTCCTGATGCAGTACTGGGGCGGCCCGCGCACCTACAGCGAGCAGCGCGGCCACCCCCGGCTGCGGATGCGGCACGTGCCGTTCAAGGTCGACCGCGCCGCGCACGACGCCTGGCTCAGGAACATGCGGGCGGCCGTGGACGACCTGGCCCTGCCCGCCGAGGCCGAGCGGCAGCTCTGGGACTACCTCACCTACGCCGCCGCCTCGATGATCAACACCCCGGGCTGATCCCCTCCGGTTACCGGAGCGGGCTGAGCCCCAGCCCCGCGCCGGGTGCGGCCACTGTCCGGACCGCCACCGAACCGGCCGGGGCGCTCAGCCGCAGCCAGCCGCCCGCCCGGTGCACGGTGAGCGGCGCCCCGGGCTTCAGGAAGCCGATCACGTACGCCGCGTGCACCGCCCGCAGCGGCAGCTCCGGCAGCACGGACACCGGGCGGGACCAGATCTCGTCGGCCAGCGCGTCCAGCACCGCACGGCCGCGGTGGTGCGCCGGGACGGCCTCGCTGCGCTCACGGAACTCCCGCACCCCGGCCATCAGTTCGGGGTACACCTCGGCCGCCGGCGGCGCCCCGACCGGCCGCCAGCCGGTGCGCGGCGGCAGCAGCCCGGCCCAGGCCGGTCCAGTCACCGGGGCGGGCAGCGCGACGGCACCCGTCCCGGCGTCCACGCCGTCCAGCAACTGGCCCGCCGAGACCGTCAGATCGGTCGGCTCGGCCGGCCCGGTCAGCCGGGCGGTGCGGATCGCCAGCGCGCCCGAACCGCCCAGCGGCAGCCGGCCGAAGACCGCCAGCACGCCGTCCTCCCCGGCCGGGGCCACCGCCTGCAACCGGACGGCCGCCGCCTTGTCGAAGCGCAGCAGGCGCAGCAGGAACGCGGAGAGGTCGGCGGCCTCCCCGGCGTCGGTGAGGGCGAGGCGGGCGGTGATGGTCAACGCGGGTCAGCTCGAATCGTCGGAGGTGGGTGCTCAGGCGGCGACTACGGCGGGCTCCTCGTCCATGAAGCGGGACAGGAACTCCCGCTCCACGGGCGAGATCCGGCGCGGCCGGCCCTCCGCCAGGTCGTAGGGCACGACCACGGTGGACGCCTGGACGTACACCGTCTCGGTGCCGTCCTCGGCGACGTCCTTGATCTCGTAGGACACGGTCAGCGAGGCGCCGCCGATGCGGGTCACCCGGGTCTCGACGGTGACCGGCTCCGGCCGGTGCACCAGCGGACGCTTGTAGTCGATCTCGTGGCGGGCCACCACCGAGCCGCCCGCGAACTCCCCCGCCCCGGCCTCGGCGGCCTGGGTGAACATGAAGTCGATCCGGGCCTCCTCCAGGTAGCGCAGGAAGACCACGTTGTTGACGTGGCCGAACGCGTCCATGTCGGACCAGCGCAGCGGGCAGGCGTAGATGTGGCGGGCCACAGGTGTTCTCCTCGACGTCCGGTCGCCCGCCGCCGTGCGGTGGCGGCGGGCCGGCGGCCGGCAGGCCGCCCCGAGGGGCAGTCTGCCGGGCCGCCGTGACGGCTGGGTGTCAGCCGCGGGTCAGCTTCTTGTACGTGGCCCGGTGCGGGCGGGCCGCGTCGGCGCCGAGCCGCTCGATCTTGTTCTTCTCGTACGACTCGAAGTTGCCCTCGAACCAGAACCACTTGCTCTCGCCCTCGTAGGCGAGGATGTGGGTGGCCACCCGGTCCAGGAACCAGCGGTCGTGGGAGATGACCACGGCGCAGCCGGGGAACTCCAGCAGGGCGTTCTCCAGCGAGGAGAGCGTCTCGACGTCGAGGTCGTTGGTGGGCTCGTCGAGGAGCAGCAGGTTGCCGCCCTGCTTGAGGGTGAGCGCCAGGTTCAGGCGGTTGCGCTCACCACCGGACAGCACACCGGCCGGCTTCTGCTGGTCCGGGCCCTTGAAGCCGAAGGCCGACACGTAGGCGCGGGACGGCATCTCGACCTGGCCGACGTTGATCCAGTCCAGACCGTCGGAGACGACCTCCCAGAGGGTCTTCTTCGGGTCGATGTTGGCGCGGCTCTGGTCGACGTAGCTGATCTTGACGGTCTCGCCGACCTTGACCACACCGGAGTCCGGGGTCTCCATGTCCTGGAGCATCTTGAACAGCGTGGTCTTGCCGGCGCCGTTGGGGCCGATGATGCCGACGATGCCGTTGCGCGGCAGGGTGAAGCTGAGGTCGTCGATCAGGATCTTCTCGCCGAAGGCCTTGGAGAGGTTCTCCACCTCGATGACGATGCTGCCCAAACGCGGGCCCGGCGGGATCTGGATCTCCTCGAAGTCCAGCTTCCGCATCTTGTCCGCCTCGGCCGCCATCTCCTCGTAGCGGGCCAGACGGGCCTTGGACTTCGCCTGGCGGCCCTTGGCGTTGGAGCGGACCCACTCCAGCTCCTCGCGGAGCCGCTTGGCGCGCTTGGCGTCCTTCTGGCCCTCGACCTTGAGGCGGGACTGCTTGGACTCCAGGTAGGTGGAGTAGTTGCCCTCGTAGCCGATGGCGCGGCCGCGGTCGAGCTCCAGGATCCAGCCGGCCACGTTGTCCAGGAAGTACCGGTCGTGGGTGACGGCGACGACGGTGCCGGGGTACTTGGCCAGGTGCTGCTCCAGCCAGTTCACCGACTCGGCGTCCAGGTGGTTGGTGGGCTCGTCGAGCAGCAGCAGGTCGGGGGACTCCAGCAGCAGCTTGCAGAGCGCCACGCGGCGCTTCTCGCCACCGGAGAGCTTGGTGACCGGCCAGTCGCCGGGCGGGCAGCCCAGGGCGTCCATGGCCTGCTCCAGCTGGGCCTCCAGGTCCCACGCGTTGGCGTGGTCCAGGTCCTCCTGGAGCTTGCCCATCTCGTCCAGCAGGGCGTCCGAGTAGTCGGTCGCCATCAGCTCGGCGATCTCGTTGAAGCGGTTGAGCTTCCCCTTGATCTCCTTGACGCCGTCCTCGACGTTCTCCAGGACGGTCTTGGTCTCGTCGAGCGGCGGCTCCTGGAGCAGCATGCCGACGGTGAAACCGGGCGAGAGGAAGGCGTCGCCGTTGGAGGGGTGCTCCAGGCCGGCCATCATCTTCAGCACGGTGGACTTGCCCGCGCCGTTGGGGCCCACGACGCCGATCTTCGCCCCGGGGAGGAAGCTGAGCGTCACGTCGTCAAGGATGACCTTGTCTCCGTGCGCCTTGCGCACCTTGCGCATCGTGTAGATGTATTCCGCCACGTGAGATCGCTCCGGCGTCGTCGGGAGTATTCGGCTTGCAGCCTTCCATTGTGCCGCACCCGGCCGGGGGCCCCGAACGCCCGGTGTGCCCCACGGGGGTATCCGCAGCGCGGCGTTGAACGGCGAAGGCCCGGCCCCCGCAGCGGGTGCGGGGGCCGGGCCGGGTGCCGTCAGGGCCTCAGGAGGTCAGCGCCTCCGGGCCTGCGGGGCGGTTCAGGCGGCGGTGCGACCGTGGCGGCCACGGCGGCGCAGGACGAAGACCGCGGCGCCACCGGCCAGGACCAGGCCACCGGCGACGGCGGCGAGGATCGGGGTCGAGTCACTGGCACCGGTCTGGGCCAGGCCACCGGTGCCCGGGGCGGAGTTGGTCGCGGCCGGGCTCGGGTGCGCGCCGGCGGCGGTGCTGGCACCGGCCGACGGGGTGCCGGCCTGGCTCGGGGTGCCACTCGGGGTGCCGGTCGGGACGGTGCTCGGGGCGGTGCTCGGGGCGCCGCTCGGGGTGCCGCTCGCGGCCGGGGTCGACGGGCCGGAGGTCGGCGGGGTCACGCCGGTCTTGCAGTCCAGGACGCCCTTGAACTCCTTGGCGAAGCCGTTCGGGCCGGTGACGTTGATGTCGTAGGCGGCCTTCTCGGCGACCGGGACGAGCACGTTCTCGGTCTTGCCCGGCTGGACGGTCAGCTGCTTGCCCGGCTTGACCGTGACGGTGGCGGCCTCGTCACCGCCGTTGGTGACGGTGACGCGCACGCCGTTGTTCTCGCACTCGACCTGGGCGGTGCTGTCGACCAGCGCGCCCTGGCCCTGCTTCCAGGTGGCCTTGGCGCCGGCGGAGACGCTGAGCTTGCTGGAGCCGGCCAGGATCATGCTCTGGCTGTGCCGCTTCGGGTCGTAGCCCTCGCTGAGGAAGACCCGGCCGCTGGGCACGACGGTGTCGGCGGCGGCGGCCAGGGCGACGGAGCCGTCCGGGGTGCCGGCCGGCACGTCCAGGAACAGCTGGGTCTCCTTGATCGGACCGGTCAGGGTGGCGCCGACCGGCTTGCCGTCCTTGTCCACCACCTTGACCTTGTCGGCGGCGTCACCGGTGACGGTGAGCTTCACCTCGGCGGCGCTGGACTTGAGGGTGAAGGGGCCGAGCTTGTTGCCGGACTTGCCGGAGACGGAGTCCGGGTTGAGCGTCAACGAGGGGTTGGGCTCGGCGGCGATGCCCTTGTTGGCGTCGCCGAGCAGGTAGTCGCGCAGCTTCTTGGCCTTGGCGTTGCGCGGGGTGGCGTTCTTGTTGTCCGAGAACTTCCAGATCGCGGCCTGGGTGCCCGCGGCGGCGTCCTCGGCGGTCAGGCCGTCGACGCCGACGGTCTTGCCGAGCGCCGTCAGGTCCTTGACCTGCGGGTAGGAGTTCTCCAGGATCCAGCGGATCTTGGAGGCCGCCTCGACCTTGTTCTTGCCGCCGAGGGAGCTCGACTTCCAGTCCGACTCCTGGTACTTCGCGGCGCTGTCCAGGTAGACCGGGTTGTCGAAGTCGATGCAGTAGGTCTGGATCTCGCCGTTGGACGTCTTGAGGGTGAACAGACCGCCGTCGACGGTCCCCTTGCCCTCGACGTCGATCTTCTCGCCCACCATCGTGTTCTGGAGGACGGCCTTGACGCCCGCACCCGGGGTGTCCGCCGCGGCCGCCGCACCGGCCGCGAACAGGCCCCCGCCCAACACCAGGCTGGTCGTGAGCATGACAGTGGTTATGCGGGGGAGACTCCGCACCTGCCTCTGGAACATCTGGGATCCCTCCGGGGCCGGGCCGCACCGATGGACAGCCCGCCGACTTGCCGTGCCGCGCGCGCCCCCTGTGGCGCTGCTGCGGGTATGAACCAGACGAATCCTATTGAGCCCCGCAGGCCCCGAAACCCCCATGCGAAATCAGGACGATTCCGTATCTGGATCGTTATCAACCCCCTCAGTTTCGACACAAGCTGACGATCAGCCAGAATCTCCTCGCGACTTTTCGTTATCCGGGCGAGATTGCGCATGCGGGCGCAACAACAGTCTCGATCAACATATTTGTCGACAGTTAAGGTCATCGACCCGTCAGATCAGCGCAGCCTGCTCGCCACCTCCCCGCTCCCCCTCGGCCACCCTGCCCCGCTCCCCCACCTCCGCCTCCGACACCCCGTCCGACACCGGCCGCGCCGGCGGCGGGGGCTCCGGCGGGCGCGGCGCCGAGGCCACCGCCAAGGCCTTCCGCGCCTCCAGTGCGTCGGCGATCCACCCCGGCACCACCCCTGCCCCGGCCTGCGCCCCGCTCGGCCCGGTGGCGCCCGACGGCTGCCCGCGCACCCCCGCCGCCCAACGGAACGCCGAGGTACCACGGGTGAGGTCGTGTCCGACCGATCGGGCGTCGATCTCGGCCCCGGTGCGCTTCACCTCGCCGTCGGCCCACTCCCGCAGCCGCAGCCGACCGCTCACCAGCACCGGATCCCCCTTGGCGAGCGAACCGATCAGATTGACCGCGAGCCCCCGCCAGGCCGTCACCGTCAGCCACTGCGTCTCGCCGTCCGCCCAGCACTCGCGCTGCCGGTCGTACCGGCGCTCGGTGCAGCCGAGCCGGAACTTGGCCATCGGCACCCCGCTGCCCGTTTCGCCGTAGCTCACCTCCGTCGCGACAATGCCGACGATCGTCACCTGCATCTCGTTCACAGTGCACTCTCCGTTCTCGCCGATGCACCGTACGGAATCGACCGGTGCGCGTTGAGAGTGCGCTTCGCGGGAAATCCCCGCCAGAGAGTTCTGAAATCCTGTGGACAACTCGATGCCTCGGAAAACCGACGTCACTCGCAGGGGTGAATTTCGGCCTTTCGGCACCCCTTCGAGCCCATCTCATCGCGGCCATGACAACAAACCGGCTGCTCGCCGCCCCCAACCGACACGCCCCGGAACAGCGCCGACCGACCGTCCGCGCACGTCATCCGACCGGAGGAAGCCGAATACGGCCCCCCACCCGCACCGGTGGCGACACATTCTCCGTGCCGAATCCATAACGGGTGGGGCGGCAGCCCCGTAACGACTGCACAACGTCCGGCTCGGAACACTCCCAGACCGCTGCACTCACGGCGTTCACCTGCGATTATCGGACCGCTCCACCGAACCGACACACCAACGGCGGTGTCGTCACACTCGGCCGAGGAACTGGGCACCCTTATCCTGTCCCCGACAGGTCGAGGGCCCACCGACCCCCACCCCCACCCTCACGGTACGGGGCCGGACACGCGCGCCCCCGGCGCTCGTCGTCCGACCCGGCCACGGTCACGCCCGCCCGGGCGCAGCCCGTCCCGCCCCCATAGCTCAGCGGATAGAGCACCCGCCTTCTAAGCGGTAGGTCGCAGGTTCGAATCCTGCTGGGGGCACCACCTCGGCATTCCCGCAGGCCGCCAGGCCGGCGGCCGCATTGCCCGGCCGTCGCGGGCTCCCGGAAATCCCCTCCGCACACCGCCTGATTGCGTACACCCACCGCACCTAACCCGTGACGATGCGTGTCATGGCCACCGCGATAACAGGCTGCTCCGGATGACCCCCACTGCGGATCGGATGCGGGAGAAGACCCGAACAACCGAAATCCCGGGCGAATCACGCTCCGGGGACAATCCGCCCCACCGACCCGGCCGGGAGCCGCTCGGTGGGGTTCCCGGCCGGCCGCTCAGCCGATGGCGGCGAGTCTGCCGCCGGTGGCGCGTCAGTCGCCGGTGGCGCGTCAGCCGGCGGTGGCGAGCCCGGCCAGGTAGGCGTCCAGCAGAGCGGTCTGCCGCTCGGGCGGGAACTCCGCCGGGGCGAACAACACCTGCACCACCAGGCCGAGCGCGAAGGCCTGCGCACCGGTCGCGAGCGCGGCGGCGTCAGCCCCGGCCGGGAGCTCCCCGAGCCGCTGGGCGTCCGCGACGTGCACCGCGAGGGCCTCGCGCGAGCGGGCGTAGCGACCCGCGTGCGCGGCCGCGAGCGCGGGGTCCGACAGGGCGACGTCCCAGGAGCCGACCCAGATCCGGTTGCCGGCCGCCGCCGCCCCGTCGAGCGGCAGGACGTCGAGCAGCGCGGCCCGCAGTCGGGCCAGCCCGGGGGGTGGCGGCGGGGTGCCGTCGGCGGGGGCGGTGCGCCGGGGCCGGGAGCCGGAGCGCCGGTCGAGTTCGTCCAGGGCGTGGCTCAGCAGGGCCCGCTTGTTGGGGAAGTAGTGCGTCAACAGGCCGGTGGAGGCGCCCAGTTCGGTGGCCACGGCGCGCAGGGTCAGCCCCTCGAAGCCACGGCTGGAGAGCACCCGCCACACGCCCTCGGACACTTCCAGGCGGCGGGCGTCATGGTCTCCACGGGCCGGTGTCATGGGGGTCATCGTACATACCAAACGTTTGTTATGTATGGTTCCCAGCACACCGCGCATCCCGTGGACCGTGCATCCCGTGAAAGGCCAGCCCATGTTTGCCGTACCGCTCGCCGAGAACGCCGAACTGCGCCCGCTGGAGCCGTGGCAGGCGGCCGAGTTCCTGGCCCACATCGACCGCGCCCGCGCCCACACCGACCCGTGGATCCCCTGGGCCACCCGCTCCACCGACCTCGACTCCGCCCGCGCCACCCTCCAGCGCTACGCCGACCAGCAGGCCGCCGACAGCGGCCGGATCTACGGCATCTGGCGGGACGGCACGCTGGTCGGCGGCGTGATGTTCGTGAGCTTCAACGCCCAGAGCGGCGTCTGCGAGATCGGCGCCTGGACCGAGCCGGCCGGCGAGGGCGGCGGGCTGATCACCGCCGGCGTCCGGGTGCTGCTCGACTACGCCTTCACCACCCGCGGCCTGCACCGCGCCGAGTGGTGGTGCTCCGCCGGCAACGCCCGCAGCCGGGCCGTCGCCGAGCGGGTCGGCATGAGCCTGGACGGCACCCTGCGCGAGTGGTACCCGCACAACGGGGTCCGCCACGACAAGCAGATCTGGTCGATCCTGGCTCCGGAGTGGACGCCCGGGGCCTGACCGGACGCGGCGGGGCCCGGTGGACACCCCCGTGTCCCACCGGACCCCGCACCCCGGGCCGTCGCCCCCGGCCCCCAAGACCCCTCAGGCCCCTCAGGCCGCCAGCACCGGCGGCTCCGCCGCCGCCACCGCCCTGGGCACCCGCAGCGCGAGCAGCAGGACCAGCACCAGCAGACCGCCGGCCGACAGGAACACCACGTCGACGGCGTCCGTGAAGCTGCGCAGCGCGTGCTCGCGGGCCGCGCCGCCGAGCGTCCGGACGGCGCCGAGCGGCAGGCCGGGCTCGCCGTCCGTGAAGACCCGGGCCAGCACGGTGCCGAAGAGCGCCGCGCCGAGCGCGCTGCCGAGGGTCTGGAAGAAGCGGATCCCGGTGGTCGCGACGCCGAGCTGGTGCCGGGGGACGGACTCCTGCACCACCGTGACCAGCTGGCCGATCAGCTGGCCCATCCCGACGCCCAGCAGGACGAGTTCGCCGCAGACCGCCCACAGCCCGGTGGTCGGGCCGTTGAGGCCGAGCAGGAGCAGGGCGATCGCCGCGCAGCCCGCGCCGGCCACCAGGAAGGTGCGCTCCGCGTAGCCGCGGGCGGTGAGCCGGCCGGCCAGCAGGCCGACCGCCGTCATCCCGCCCGCCATCGGGATCAGGTAGAGGCTGGCCGAGGTGGGGTCGACGCCGCGGGCGATCTGCAGGTAGAGCATCACGTAGACGATCGAGCCGGTCATGCCCATCCCGACCAGGCCCTGGATCGCGAAGCCGAGGCGCACCACGCTGATCCGGAACAGCGACAGCGGCAGCACCGGCTCGGCGGCGGTGGCCTGGCGCCACACGAAGAGGCCGAACGCGGCCAGGGTGGCGGCGACGAGCCCGAGGATCACCGGGGAGGTCCAGGCGTAGTCCTTGCCGCCCCACTCGGTGACCAGCAGCAGCCCGGTCGCGAAGGCGGCGGCGAGGGCCGCGCCGAGGAAGTCCAGGCTGCGGCGGCCGGCCGCCGGCGGCAGCTTGATCACCAGGGCGGTGCCGACCAGGACGAGCAGGCCGAGCGGCAGGTTGATGTAGAAGATCCAGCGCCAGCCGAGGTGGTCGGTGAACAGCGCCCCGATCAGCGGGCCGACCGCCATCCCGATGCCCGCGACGATCCCGCCCATCGCGCCGCCCTTGCCGCTGCCGCGCTCGGCCGGGTCCTTGAGGTGGGCGACGACCACCATGGTGACGCTCATCAGCCCGCCGCCGCCGATGCCCTGGAGGGCCCGGAAGGCGATCAGCTGGCCCATCGACTGCGCGAGCCCGCAGAGCGCCGAGCCGACCAGGAAGGTGCCGACCGCGCCGAGCAGCACGCGTTTGGCGCCGTACAGGTCGCAGAGCTTGCCGTAGAGCGGCAGCAGCGCGGTCGCGGCGAGGGCGAACGAGCTGATCAGCCAGGGCAGCCGGTCGACGCCGTGGACGGGGTCAAGCTCCCGGACGATCGGCACGGTGGCCGCGGACACGATGTTCATGTCGAGCACGGCCAGCACGATCGTGACCAGGCAGAGCAGCATGCCCAGGTTGCGCTGGGCCGGTGTCATCAAGGCAGGGGCAGCGGGTGCCATCGGTAAGTCCCCCCAGGGTCGGTGGAGTTCGGGCCGGGCCGGTGCGGCCGGCGGCACGTCCTCACCATGGCAGTTTTTTTATACCTGGTCAATTCTTAAGCTCAGCTCAATCTTCATCCTGGTCGATCTTTGATCCTGGTACAGTCGAGCCATGGCGACGCACACCGGCTTCAGCCCCGACGACGACCGCGACCTCGACGCCCTCCCGCTGCGCGAGCGCAAGAAGATCCAGACCGGCATCCGGATCTGGCGCACCGCCATCGGGCTGTTCGCCGAGCGGGACTTCGACCAGGTCTCGGTGGCCGAGATCGCGGCCGCCGCCGAGGTGTCCAAGATGACCGTCTTCAACTACTTCCCCACCAAGGAAGACCTGGTCATGGCCCCCATGGAGCAGCACCTCGACGAGCCGGCCCGGGTGGTCCGCGAACGCGCCCCCGGCACCTCGGCGGTGGCGGCGCTGCGCGAGCAGTACCTCGCCGCGCTGGAGCAGCACGACCCGGCCACCGGGCTGAGCGACGAACCGCTCGTGCTCGACGTGGTCCGGCTGATCCACCGCACCCCGGCCCTGGCGATGCGCGCCACCGCCGGCTTCGGCCGGCACGCGCAGGGCCTGCTGACCACCGAACTCCTCGCCCAGGACCCGGCCCACGACGAGCTCACCGCACAGATCGCCGCCGCCCAACTGCTGGCCGCCCGACTGGCCCTGACCACCGAGAACCAGCGCAGGATACTGACCGGCGAACGCGCCGCGGCCGCCCTGCCCGCCGCCCTCGACCGGGCCGCGCGCGCCTTCGCCCTGGTCGAGGGCGGCCTCGGCGACTACTGCGCCGTCGCCTCCTGAGAGAGTGGGCGCACCACGACCGCCCGGAGGTGCGCATGGACCAGCCGCTGCTCACGCGGGACCGCTCCGCCCTGCCCGCCCACGCCGAGGGCCTGCACGCGTACGTCGGCGAGGACGGCGTCGCCGTCCTGGAGTTCGCCCGACCGCACCGGCGCAACGCGGTGACCCTGGAGATCTGGCAGGCGCTGCCGAAGGTGCTGCTGCGCCTCGCCGAGCAGCCGGGGGTGCGCGCCCTGCTGGTCACCGGCGCCGGCGGCACCTTCAGCGCGGGCGCGGACATCGCCGAACTCGCCGAGGTGTACGGCGATCCGGAGCGCGCGGACGCCTACCACGCGGTCAACGTCGCCGCCGAGGAGGCACTGGCGGCCTTCCCGCACCCGACCGTCGCCGTGGTGCAGGGCGCCTGCGTGGGCGGCGGCTGCCAGCTGGCCGTCGCGTGCGACCTGCGGTTCGTCGCCGAGGACGCCCGGCTGGGGATCACCCCGGCCAAGCTCGGCGTGGTCTACCCGGCGGTGCCGACCGTACGGCTGGCCCGGCTGGTCGGCCCGGCCCGCGCCAAGTACCTGCTGTTCTCCGGCGAGTTGGTGACGGGCCGCGACGCGCTGCCGCTGGGCCTGGCGGAGCGCGTCCTACCGGGCGCCGAACTGGACGCCGCCGCGCTGGAGTTCGCCCGACTGCTGACCCGGCGCTCGGCCCAGACCATCGGTGCGGTGAAGGCCGCGCTGGCCGTCCCGGCGGAGCGGGCGGCGCAGGCGCTGGCGCCCTGGGAGCGCCGCTCCCGGGAGACCTCGGACGTGCCCGAGGGGCTGGCCGCGTTCCTGGAGGGCCGCCCGGCGCGGTTCTGACCGGGGCCGGGCACCAGGTCCGACCGGGGCCGGGCCTCAGGTCCGGGCACCGGCCGCGCGGACGGGCTCGCGTACGATCATCCGATCGGCGCCGGGCCGTCCCGACGCCCGCGCCCCGACGCCCCCGTCGCGCCGACCTTTCACGCCGACCCCTTTGCGCACCCGGAGCACACACCCCGATGACGACCGAGGCCACGACCGCCCCCACCAGCCGGACGATCTGGGCCCGCCGGGTCACCGACGGCGTCGAGCCGAAGAACGTCATCATCGCGATGCTCCCCCTGATGGGCGTCATCCGCTACGGCTGGACGGGCCTCGGCTGGGCGGCCTTCGCGGCCCTGTTCGCGGCCGTCATCCCGACCATGTTCATCCAGCGCGGCATCCGCAAGGGCACCCTGGAGGACCGCCACGTCGGCCACCGGCAGCGCCGGCTGACCGTCATCCCGTTCATCATGGGCTCGGTCGCGACCAGCTTCGCCGTGATGCTCTGGCTGGACGCCCCGGCCGACCTGACCGCGATGGTGCTGGCGATGTTCGCCTCGCTGGTCCCGATCCTGGTGATCACCGTCTGGTGGAAGGTCTCCGTGCACACCGCCGTGGCCGCCGGCGCGGTGGTCTGCCTCGGGATCGCGCTCGGCCCGCTGTGGCTGCTGCTCGCCCCGCTGGTCGCGGCGATCGGCTGGTCCCGGGTGGTGCTGCGGGACCACACCACCGCGCAGACCATCGTCGGCGCGGCGGTGGGCGCGCTCACCGCCGGACTCGCCTTCTGGGCGGCCCGGTAGCCCGGCGGGCCGACGGCCCAACAGCCCGGTAGCCGGGCTCAGCGGATCGGCATCCCCGAGATCGCCCGCGCGATCACCAGCCGCTGGATCTCGCTGGTCCCCTCGAAGATCGAGTAGATCGCGCTGTCCCGGTGCATCCGCTCCACCGGGTACTCCCGGGTGAAGCCGTTGCCGCCGAGGATCTGCATCGCCTGCGCGGTGACCCACTTGGCCGTCTCGCCCGCGTACAGCTTGGACATCGAGCCCTCGGCCGCGGTGAACGGCTGGTTGTTGGCCGCCATCCAGGAGGCCCGCCACACCAGCAGGCGGGAGGCGTCGATCCGGGTCTTCATGTCGGCGAGCTGGAAGGCCACGCCCTGGTTGTCGATGATCGGGCGGCCGAACTGCTCGCGGGTCCTCGCGTAGTCCAGCGCCACCTCGTACGCGGCCCGGGCGATGCCGATCGCCTGCGCGCCGACGGCCGGCCGGGAGGCCTCGAAGGTGGCCATCGCCGCGTTGCCCCTGCCCCCCGGGCGCTTGACCCCTTCACGGGCCCGGGCCAGCCGCTCGTCCAGCTTCTCCTTGCCGCCGAGCAGGCAGCTGCCGGGCACCCGGACGTCGTCCAGCACCACCTCGGCGGTGTGCGAGGCGCGGATGCCGTGCTTCTTGAACTTCTGGCCCTGGCTCAGCCCGGGGGTGCCCGGCGGGACGATGAAGGAGGCCTGGCCCTTCGCCCCGAGCTCCGGGTCGACGGTGGCGACGACGACGTGGACGGCGGCGATCCCGCCGTTGGTGGCCCAGGTCTTGGTGCCGTTGAGCACCCACTCGTCCTTGGCCCCGTCGTACACCGCCCGGGTGCGCAGCGCGGAGACGTCGGAGCCGGCGTCGGGCTCGGAGGAGCAGAACGCGGCCACCTTGAGGTCGTCCGGGGTGCCGAACATCTGCGGGGTCCAGGTGCCGATCTGCTCGTCGGTGCCGTTGGCGAGCACCGCGACGGCGGCCAGCGTGGTGCCGACGATGGACAGCCCGATGCCCGCGTCGCCCCAGAACAGCTCCTCCATGGCGATCGGGATGCCGACGCCGGAGGGGTCGAAGTACTGCTGGGCGTAGAAGTCCAGCGAGTAGATGCCCAGCTTGGCGGCCTCCTGGATGATCGGCCAGGGGGTCTCCTCGCGCTCGTCCCACTCGGCCGCGGCGGGGCGGACGACGTCGGCGGCGAAGCCGTGCAGCCAGTCGCGTACGGCGAGCTGGTCCGCGCCCGGGTCCAGCGAGAACGTGCTGCTCATGGTGCTTGCCTCCGAAGAAGGGGTACGGCCGACCAGGGGGGTTACCTCGGGTAACATCGTCGGAGTCTGCTACTGATTGGTAACCGGTGTCAACGCCCAGTCAGACCCCGAATCCAAGGAGCAGCACATGTCCCGAGAGCCCCGCCGCGAGCAGCTGCTCAACGCCGCCGACCGGGTCATCCAGCGGAACGGCCCGACCGCCAGCATGAACGCCATCGCCGCCGAGGCCGGCATCACCAAACCGATCCTCTACCGCCACTTCGGCGACCGGAACGGCCTGATCACAGCCCTCACCGAGCGCCACACCAGCGGCCTGCTGGCCGCCGTCCGGGCCGCCCTCGCCGAACCACTGGAGCGCCGCGACCGGGTCGAACACGTCCTGGACACCTACCTGGCCGGGATCGAGGCCCGCCCGCAGGTCTACCGGCTGCTCACCCACCCCGAACCGGGCGACCCGAGCGGCCCCGGCACCGCACTCGCCCCCGCACTGCGGCAGATCGCCGCGGAGATCACCCGGGCCGTGCAGAGCCAGGTCGACCTCGGCGCCGACCGTGAGCTGCTCGCCGAGGCCTGGGGCCGGGGCATCACCGGCATGGTGCTGGCAGCCGGCGACTGGTGGCTGGAGACCAGACCCTGCTCACGCACCCGCATGGTGCAGGCGCTCGCCGACCTGCTCTGGGGCCGCCTGGCCGCCGCCGCGGACCTGCCCACCCCCGCCACCCCGGCCCCGACCCCGGCCCCGGCCCCGGACGCCGACTGAACTCCCCTTCCGCGCAAGGCCCTTGTGCGACACCCGGCACCGCAGGCATCATCGGGCCCCCACCCCCGCGCCGTACGAGGTCCCGATGCGCCTGCGCCGCACCGCCGCCGCCCTGCTGCTCTCCGCCACCACGGCCCTCACCGCGGCCCCCGCCACCCCCGCCGCCGCGCACGACGGCGCCCACGGCGGCCCGCCCGCGCGGTTCCCCGCCGCAACGGCCACCGGCCCCGACGGCCGCACCGCCTTCACCGACGCCCAGGGCCGCCGCCTCCACCTGCGCGGCTTCAACCTCGACAAGTACGCCGAGACCACCGAGGCCGACCTCAAGTCCCTGGCCGCGCAGGGCTTCACCCTGATCCGGGTGGCGGTCTCCTGGAACAGGCTGGAGCCCGTCCGCGGCCGCCTCGACCCGACCGAACTGCACCGGCTGCGCCAACTCCTCGGCTGGGCCGACCGGTACGGCCTGCTCGCCCTGATCGACCTGCACCAGGACGTCTACGGGCCGGCGTTCGGCGGCGGCGACCGCGGCATCCCGCCCTGGGCCACCCGGGACGACGGCCTGCCGTTCACCCCCGACCCGAACGACTGGTTCGCCGGGTACTTCCAGCCCGCCGTCCAGGCCGCCTTCCGCCACCTCTACGACGACCCCGACCTGCGCGCCTGGCAGGCCGACTTCTACACCCGGCTCGCCCTCGAACTGCGCGGCCACCGCTCGCTGCTGGGCTACGACCTGTTCAACGAGCCGTTCGGCCCGGTGGACGGCGACCCGACCGACCCGGCCGTCCTCGCCGCCGCCTCCGCCGCCCTCGAACAGGGCCGGCTCGCCGACATGTACCGCCGCCTGATCGCCGCCGTACGCCGGGTCGACTCCCGCGCCTGGCTGTTCGTCGAACCCACCGTCCTGGTCGGCCAGGGCGTGCCCACCCGGCTGCCCGGCTTCGACGACCCTCGCCCCGGCCCGCCCCGGCTCGGCTACGCACCGCACTTCTACGACACCGCGGTCGAGAACGGCGCCGACTGGGACCCGGCCGACGGCTTCGTCGAGCGCTACACCGCCGCGATCACCGCCTACCCCGCCGCCCACCGCCTGCCCGTCCTGGTCGGCGAATGGGGCCCGCCCGACTCCCGCAGGCCGGGCAACACCCTGCTGGTCCGCCGACAGGTCGCCGCGATGGACGGCTTCGCCGAGGGCTGGACCATGTGGTACTGGTGCCGCGGCACCGGCGGCTACTGCGCGCTCGACCCGGCCGGGCGCCCCGCCCCCGGCGACGAACCCGCCTTCGGCCCGTACCCGGCGGCCGTCGCCGGAACGGACGTGCGCACCGGCGCCACCACCGTCCACTGGAGCGCCGACGGCACCCGGCACGGCAGCGAACTCGTCCTGCCCCCGGCGGCGTTCCCGCACGGCGCCGACGTCACCGTCACCCCCGCCGCCGCCCGCGTCGACGTCGAGCAGCCGGCCGGCGGGCGGGCCGGAACCGTCCGGATCCGCCTCCCGCACGCCCGCCCGGGCACCCCGGTGACGGTCACGGTCACACCGCGCTGACCGCCACCGGGGCCGCCCGGGAAACGGCTAGACCAGGCCCCGCCGCGCCAACAGCGGCCCGGTCTCCGGCGCCCGGCCGACCACCGCACGGAAGGACTCCAGCGGGTCCCGGCCGTAGCCGCGTGACAGCAGCTCGCGCCGGAACAGCTCGCCGCTCTCCCGCACCGCACGCCCGTTGCCCTCGAACCACTGCACGGTGTCGGCGTCCAGCACCTCCGACCAGATGTACGCGTAGTACCCGGCGCTGTAGCCGCTGGCGAAGACGTGCTGGAAGTACGCCGTCCGGTAGCGCGGCGGGATCGCCGGCACCGCGATCCCGGCCTCCGCCAGCGCCCGTGCCTCGAACTCCTCGGCGTCCGCGATCTCCCGGCCCTGCGGCACGGTGTGCCAGGCCCAGTCCAGCAGCGTCGCCGCGAGGTACTCCACCGTCCTGAAGCCCTCCCCGAAGCCCTCGGCCGCCACCATCCGCTCGACCAGCTCGGCCGGCAGCGGCTCCCCGGTCACGTGGTGGCGCGCGTAGTTGGCCAGCACCTCCGGCCGGACCATCCACATCTCGTTGACCTGCGAGGGGAACTCGACGAAGTCCCGGGGCACCGAGGTGCCCGCGAACAGCGGGTACCGCACGTCCGAGAACAGCCCGTGCAGCGCGTGCCCGAACTCGTGGAAGAGCGTGCGCACCTCGTCCCAGGCCAGCAGCACCGGCTCGCCCGGCGCCGGGCGGGCGATGTTCAGGTTGTTGATCACCACCGGCCGCCGGCCGGTCAGCCCCGCCTGGCTCACCAGCTCGTCCATCCAGGCACCGCCGCGCTTGGACGCCCGGGCGTGGAAGTCACCGATGAACAGGCCCAGCGAACCGCCGTCCTCCTCGAACACCTCGAAGACCCGCGCGTCCGGGTGGTGGGCCGTCAGGTCCGGCCGCTCGGTGAAGGTCAGCCCGTACGCCAGCCCCGCGGCGAAGAACACGCCGTCCCGGAGCACCCGCTCCAGCTCGAAGTACGGGCGCAGCACCGCCGCGTCCACCTGGTAGGAGCTCTGCCGGACCTTCTCCGAGTAGTACGCCCAGTCGTGCGCGGCGATCTCCTCGATCCCGTCCGCCGCCGCCAGCTTGGCCAGCTCGGCGGCCTCCCGGCCGGCGTTGGCCACCGCCGGACCCACCAGCCGGGCCAGCAGTCCGGACACCGCCTCCACCGTGCCCGCGGTCTCGTCCTCCACCACGTACGCGGCGTGGCTCGGGTGCCCCAGCAGCGCGGCCCGCTCGGCGCGCAGCCCGGCCATCCGGATCGCCAGCGGGCCGTTGACCGCCAGGCCCCGGTCGAGCGAGGCCGCCAGCAGCCGCTCGCGCACCGACCGGTCGGTCAGCCGGGCCAGTTCGGGCTGGCCGGAGGTGCTCTTCAGGGAGAGCACGAACCGGCCCTCCTGCCCGAGCACCCGGGCGTTCTCCGCAGCGGCGGCGACCTCGTCCGCGGACAGCCCGTCCAGCTCCTCGGCCGCGTCCACGACCAGCGCGGCGGCCTTGCTGGCGGCGTTCACGTTCTGCTGGAACGTCGTGCCGAGCCCCGCGAGTTCGGCGTTCAGCTCGCGCAGCCGGGCCTGCTCCGCCTCGCCCAGCCGGGCGCCGGAGCGGACGAAACGGGTGTGCCGGGTCTCCAGCAGCCGCAGCGACTCCGGGTCCAGACCCAGGTCGGCGCGGCGCCCGTACAGCTCCTCGATCCGGGCGAACAGGGCGCGGTCCAGGTGGATCGCGTCGTGGTGCGCGGCCAGCAGCGGGCTCACCGCGGTCTCCACCTCGTCGACCGGCTCGCTGGTGTCCGAGGACGACTGGTTGCGGAACACCGCGTCCACCCGGCGCAGCAACTCCCCGGAACGCTCCAGGGCGACCAGGGTGTTGTCCGGCGTCGGCGGCCGCGGATCCGCGGTGATCGCCGCGATCTCGGCCAGCTGCTCCGCCATCCCGCGCTCGTACGCGGGCAGGAAGTGCTCCGGCCGGATCTCGGCGAAGGGCGGCAGTTCGTAGACCAGGGGGCTGGGCTTGAAGAACGGGTTCTCGGTCATTTCGCCGACCATACGCCGTGTCACCCACCCTGCCTATGCGCCCCCGCCCCCGTTGTCGTACCCACCCGTTAACGTCGAGCCCGGACACCCGAACGACCGCACACCCGTGCCCGTACCCGCACGCCAGAACAGCGCGCCGGAGAGGAGACGCCCCCGTGGCACCCAGGACGGCCCTCGCCCCCGACCCGCACGGCCCCGGCGGCCGGCTCCAGCCGCTCGACGACGCCGGCACCCCGCTCGGCCCGCCCGAGAAGGTCCCCGACCTCGCCGCCGCCGTCGCCGCCCGGGAGGCCGCCGAGCACTCCCGTTGGGTGTGGGCCGCCACCGACAGCGCCTACGCGCCGCTGCTGCCCCGGCTGCCCGACCGGCTCGCCCGCTGCCACGACCTGCGCCTGGTCGAGGCCCTGCTGCTGGCGCACGAGGGCCGGTTCGGCGCGCCGCGCTCGCTCGGCGCCGCCTGGTCCCGGCTGCGCGGCCTGCCCGTCCCGGACGACCTGCCCGAGCCCGGCTCCGCCGAGGCCGACGACGGGCAGGACACCCTGTTCGCGCCCGACCGGCTGCAACTGCCGCCCGGCGCCGACCCGCTGACCGCCGTCGTCGCCGTCCACGCCGAGCAGCAGCGCCGGCTCGCCGCGATCGCCGACCCGGCCGCCCGGCACCGGTTCCGGCTGCTGGTCGCCGCCGAGTCCGCCGGCGCACTGGTCGCCGCCGAGATGGCGCACGACGGGCTGCCCTGGCGCGCCGACGTCCACGACCAGCTGCTCACCGAACTCCTCGGCCCCCGCCCGACCGTCCCCGGCGCCCAGCCGAGACTGCTCGCCGACCTCTCCGTCGAACTCCAACAGGCCCTCGGCGGGCGCCCGTTCAACCCCGACTCGCACACCCAGGTGCTGCGCGCCTTCGCCGAGAACGGCATCCAGCTCGGCTCCACCCGCTCCTGGGAGCTCAAGGGCGTCGCCCACCCGGCCGCCGCGCTGCTGATCCGCTACAAGGAGCTGTCCCGGATCCACGCCGCGCACGGCTGGGCCTGGCAGGACGCCTGGGCCCGCGGCGGCCGGTTCCGGCCCGAGTACGTGGTCGGCGGCGTGGTCTCCGGACGCTGGGCCAGCCGCGGCGGCGGCGCGCTGCAGATCCCGCGCATCCTGCGCCGCGCCGTCGTCGCCGACCCGGGCTGGCTGCTGGTCGTCGCCGACGCCGCCCAGCTGGAGCCCCGGGTGCTCGCCGCCCTCTCCCAGGACGCCGGGCTGGCCCGCACCGCCGCCGGCGGCGACCTGTACGAGGCGCTGGCCGCCAACGCCTTCCAGGGCGACCGCGACAAGGCCAAGCTCGGCCTGCTCGGCGCCATGTACGGGCAGACCAGCGGCGACATCGGCCCGCTGCTGAACACCCTGCGCCACCGCTACCCCGCCGCGATGGGCTACGTCGAGGCCGCCGCCCGCACCGGCGAGGACGGCGGGGTGGTCGCCTCCCGGCTGGGCCGGGTCTGCCCGCCCGCCTCCGCCGAGTTCCTCGACCTCACCGAGGCCCCCGACACGGCCGGCGAGGCCGGCGGCCGGCAGGCCCGCGCCCGCGGCCGCTTCACCCGCAACTTCGTCATCCAGGCCAGCGCCGCCGACTGGGCACTCGCCCTGCTCGCCGCCCTGCGCCGCCGGCTGGGCGAGCTGCCGGTGGCCGGCCCGGCGGAACGCCCGCACCTGGTGTTCTTCCAGCACGACGAGGTGATCGTGCACACCCCGGCCAACCTCGCCGACGAGGTGGCCGCCGCGGTCGCCGAGGCGGCCGACGAGGCCCGCCGTCTGGTGTTCGGCGACACCCCGGTCCGCTTCCCGCTCACGACGGCGGTGGTGGACTGCTACGCCGACGCCAAGTAGCCGCCCCCTCTTCCCGGTCTCCGGCCCCGCGGCTTCACAGCTTCCGGAACGAGCGGGCCTCCTCGGCCGCCGCGACCACCTCCGCCAGCGCCGCCCCGGTCGAGGCGGTGACGGCGGCCGCCACCGCGCCCTCCACGAACGGCGCGTCCACCAGCCGCACGCCCGGGCGCGGCTCGTCCTCCAGCACCGTGACGGCGGTGAGCACCGAACTGCCGAGATCCGGCAGCACGACCACGCCCGCCCCGCCGTCCGCCTCGGCGACGGCCCGCGCGATCAGGTCGTAGCTGGTGCCGAGCCCGCCGTCCTCCGTACCCGCCGCGCACACCACCCGCACGCCGCCCGGGGCGAGTTCGGCGAGCAGCTCGCGCAGCCCGGCGGCCAGTCGGGCGCTGTGCGAGACCAGGACGATACCCACGTGTTCGCTCATGCGCCCGACCCTACGACCGACCTCGTGGCCGACGCCGCTACTCCGGGAGAGTGACGCGAATCCCGCGTGTCGCACCCCGTGCCCACCACCCCCGTCTGGCGTAGCGTCGGGGCAGCAGCGTCCACGGCCGACGACCCGCACAAGGGAGCGAAGAGCGTTGAAGAAGCTGATCAACACCCCGGAGAGCGTCCTGGAGGACGCGTTGGCCGGAGTCGCCGCCGCCCACCCCGAGCTGACGGTGGACATCCCCAACCGGGTGATCACCCGGGCCGCCCGCCCGGCCGGGCCCAAGGTCGCGGTGATCTCCGGCGGCGGCTCCGGCCACGAGCCGCTGCACGGCGGCTTCGTCGGCCCCGGCATGCTGGACGCCGCCTGCCCCGGCGAGGTCTTCACCTCCCCGGTACCGGACCAGATGCTGGCCGCCGCCAAGGCCGTGGAGAGCGGCGCCGGCGTCGTCTTCATCGTGAAGAACTACACCGGCGACGTGATGAACTTCGAGCTCGCCGCCGAACTCGCCGCCGAGGAGGGCCTGACGGTCCGCACCGTCCTGGTCGATGACGACGTCGCGGTCGAGGACTCCACCTGGACGGCCGGCCGCCGCGGCACCGGGGCGACCGTCCTGGTCGAGAAGGCCACCGGGGCACTGGCCGAACGCGGCGCCCCGCTCGACGAGGTGGCCGCCCTGGGCGAGCGGGTCAACGCCGCCTCCCGCTCCTTCGCCATCGCACTCACCGCTGCCACCACCCCGGCCGCCGGCAAGCCCGGCTTCGACCTGCCCGAGGACGAGATCGAGGTCGGCGTCGGCATCCACGGCGAGCCCGGCCGTCGCCGCGAGAAGCTACGCCCGGCCCGCGCGCTGGCCGCCGAGGTGGTCGACACCATCCTCGCCGACCACCACCTGGCCCCGGGCGACGAGGTGATCGCCCTGCTCAACGGCCTCGGCGCGACCCCCCTGCTGGAGCTGTACATCGCCTACGGCGAGGTCGCCGCCCGGCTCGCCGAGCGCGGCATCACGGTGGCCCGCAGCCTGGTCGGCAACTACGTCACCAGTCTGGACATGGCGGGCTTCTCGCTCACCCTCACCAAGGCCGACCCGCAGCTGCTGGAGCTGTGGGACGCGCCCGTCGACACCCCCGCCCTCAAGCGGGCCTGAGCCGGGAGACGTCATGGACTTCGACACCCCCCTCGCCGAGGCCTGGGTCCGCGCGATCGCCGCGGCCGTCGAGAAGGAGCAGGGCCGGCTCACCGAGCTGGACTCGGCGATCGGCGACGGCGACCACGGCAGCAACCTCCGGCGCGGCTTCTCCGCCGCCCTGGCCGCCCTCGACGGCCTCCGGCCGGCCGGCCCGGGGGCGGTGCTCACCAAGGTGGGCAGCACGCTGATCTCCAAGGTCGGCGGCGCCTCCGGCCCGCTCTACGGCAAGGCCTTCCGCGCCATCGGCGCCGCCCTGCCCGATCCCGCCCTGGCCGACCCCACCAACCCGGCCGGCCCGGCCGCCGTCGCCGAGGCACTGGCGGCCGGGCTGGACGCCGTCCGCACCCTCGGCAAGGCCGTGCCCGGGGACAAGACCATCGTCGACGCCTACACCCCGGCCGTCGCCGCCTTCCGTGCCGCGGCCGGCGCCGGGGCCACCCTCCCCGAGGCGGCGGCCGCCGCCGCCGAGGCCGCCGACCAGGGCGCCCGCGACACCGTCCCCCTCCAGGCCCGCAAGGGCCGCGCCTCCTACCTCGGCGAGCGCAGCATCGGGCACCAGGACCCTGGCGCCACCTCCACCGCCCTCCTCTTCCGCGCCCTCGCCGACGTCACCGCGTCCTGAGGCACCCTCCTCCTCGCGCGGACGCCCGCGCGAGGAGGAGGGGGAGGAGGCCGGCCGTCAGCCGTCCGTCCTGGCGATCAGCAACAGCAGGGCGTCGTCCCGCAGTTCCCCGCCCGTGTGCGCGAGCAGGTCCGCGTACACCCGCCCCACCGCCGCCTCCAGATCCCCCTCCGACCGCGTGGCGCCCCGCACCAGCGGCCCGACCCGCTCCGCCAGCGGGTAGAACTCCCCGCTCTTGCGGTGCCGCGCCTCGACCACCCCGTCCGTGCAGAGCACCAGCACGTCCTCCGCCCCGAACGGCTGGTCCCAGCTGGCCGGTTCGCCCGTCGCCAGCCGTCCGAGGCCGAGCGGCACCCAGGGGTCGGGGGCGTCCAGCACGTGCGCCCGCCCGTCGCCGTCGACCCGGATCGGCGGGACGTGCCCGTACTGCAGCAGTTCCATCACCCCGGGCGTGCGGAACTCCGCGAACAGCGCGGTGGTGAACTCCCCGTCCGGGACGTGCCGCTCGACGCTGGCCTCGATCCGCGCCGCGACGCCCCGCAGCCCGGCCTCGTCGTACGCGGCCTCCCGGAACGCGCCGAGCACCACGGCCGCGGTCTGCACGGCGGAGAGACCCTTGCCCCGGACGTCCCCGACCGCGACCCGGGTGCCGTGCGGCGTCTCCAGCACCGAGTACAGGTCTCCGCCGATCCGTGAGGCGTCGGCCGCCGACACGTACCGGACGGCCAGCCGCAGCGGCCCGACGGCCGGCCCGGGCAGCCGCAGCAGGGCCCGCTGGGCGGCCTCGGCGACGGAGCTGACGGCCGCGAAGGCCGCCGCGCGCCGCATCCGGATCTTGGCGACCCAGGCGGAGAAGAGCGTCAACACGGCATAGCTGACCATCGCACCGTAAAGGAAGCGCGCGTCGTTGATGTTGTCGACCTCGTCGTAGTGGCTGAGCCCGAAGACCGCGAGCAGGCCGAGCGCGCAGACGGCGAGCAGTTCGCCCGGTCTGAGGGTGAGCGCGGCGGCGGCCGGGACGACGGTCATCAGCGGTGCCAGGTAGCGGTCCTTGCCGGAGAGGAGGTCAGCGAGTGCGACCAGGAGCACGGCGAGCAGCGCCGGGCTGGCCCGCCGCCAGAACGGCACGTCCTGGAGGTCGGCGGCCAGCAGGGCGCCGCGCCGCCGGTCCGGCGGCAGCCCGGCGGCGCTGGGGGCCGAGGGGGACTGGGCACGGCGGGTCGGGAACACATACCGAACATAAGGGACGTTCGCGGCACCCACCCGCCCGCCTACCGCGTTTCCGTCTGCCGCGATCGCCGCCCCGCCGCACGGGCGTCCCGATCGCCCCTAAATGCCCCATTTGTCATACAGTTCGACCAAAGCGGCTACCCCGAGGAGGCCCTGACCGGTGTCCGGCTACCGCAACACCCCCCGCATCTCCGACGCCCCGGCCCGCACGACGGCCACGTCCGACCACTGGCTGAGGGTCTTCGCCGTCGGCCTGCTGCTCTGGGGCGCCACCGTCGTCGTCACGTTCCTCACCGGGAACAGCAACCTCGTCCCGACGATCGTGCTGCTCGGCAGCTTCCTGGTCCCGGCCACCGTGGTGATCTGGGCCTACGAGCGCTACGCCGGCGACCTCGGCCCGGACCGGATCTTCGCCTGCTTCGGCGTCGGCGGCATCATCGGCGTCCTGGGCGCCTCGGTGCTGGAGAGCTACCTGGTCTCCCCCTCGGCCTCGATGTACGTCGCCGTCGGACTGATCGAGGAGGCGGCCAAGCTGGCAGCCTTGGTCATGGTGAGCCGCCGACTGCGGGTCAGCGGGCTGCGGCACGGGCTGGTGCTCGGCGCCACCGTCGGCGCGGGGTTCGCCGCGTTCGAGAGCGCCGGGTACGCGTTCAACGCCGTGCTGAGCATCCAGGGGCTTTCGCTCGAGGACCTGGTCGAGACGGAGATCCTGCGCGGGGTGCTCGCGCCGGTCGGCCACATCCTGTGGACGGCGATCGTCGGCGGGGTGCTGTTCAGCGAGCGCCGCGGCGGGCGGTTCCGCTTCACCACCCCGGTCGCCGTCACCTACCTGGGCGTATCGCTGCTGCACGCGCTCTGGGACAGCACGAGCGGCATCGCCGTCTGGCTGGTCGCCAAGACCACCGCGAGCTCCTGGCAGCGCGCCCTGTTCGGGCTCGGCCACATGCCCGACCCCACCAGCGAGCAGGTACACCTGTACACCCTCTACGACACGGCCGGACTGCTCGTGGTCTCCTTGGGCGGGCTGCTCTGGCTGCGGCTGCTGATCCGGCGCGAGCGCGCGCCGATCCCGGCCCAGCTCCCGGCCTCCCCGGCCTGAGGCGGTCCGGCGCATACGCTCGACCGGCGCACGCGTCCGTGACGCGCGCCACTTCACCCACCCCTCCCGGAAATACCCCTGAGGGGTATGGTGTTGTCAGAGTAGAGCCCGGGCCGACGCCCGGGGCGCCACACCTCCCGGAGGCCCGGATGTCCAGCACCACCACCTACACCGTGACCGGCATGAGCTGCGGCCACTGCGAGAAGGCGATCAGCGAGGAGCTCTCCGCCCTCACCGGCGTCACCGAGGTCGCCGCCGACTCCAAGGCCGGCACCGTGACGGTCTCCTCCCTCGCCCCGCTGGACGACGAGCAGGTCCGCAGCGCCGTCGACGAGGCCGGCTACGAACTGGTCGGCCGCAGCGCCTAGGCCTCCCTGGACGCCCGTACGGCGGGGCCCGGGCAGCGGACCCCGCCGTACACCCCCACCGAGGAGCTGCCGAGGAGCCGATCCGCATGAGCGAGCGAAGCGAACTGGTCACCACCGCCCCCGGCGTCCAGGGCACCCCCGGGGTCCGGGACCGGGTCGAGCTGTCGATCGGCGGCATGACCTGCGCCTCCTGCGCGACCCGGATCGAGAAGAAGCTCAACCGGATGGACGGCGTCGAGGCCACCGTCAACCTCGCCACCGAGAAGGCCCGGGTCGACTACGGCCCCGGGGTGACGGTCGAGGACCTGATCGCCACGGTCGAGCGCACCGGCTACACCGCCGAACTCCCGCCGCCCCCGGCCCCGGCCCCCGCCGCCCCCTCACACGTCGGCCCCGACGCCGGGGCCACCGCCGACCGGCCCGCCGCCGACCCGCTGTACGACCGGCTGCTGATCAGCGCCGTCCTCAGCGTCCCGGTGGTCATGCTGTCGATGATCCCGGCCCTCCAGTTCGCCAACTGGCAGTGGCTCGCCTTCGCCCTCACCGGCCCGGTCGTGGTCTACGGCGGCCTGCCGTTCCACCGCGCCGCCTGGACCAACCTCAAGCACGGCGCCGCGACCATGGACACCCTGGTCTCGCTCGGCACCCTGGCCGCCTTCGGCTGGTCGTTCTGGGCACTGTTCTGGGGCCACGCGGGCCTGCCCGGGATGCACCACGACTTCTCACTGGCGATCGGCGACACCGACGCCTCCTCCACCCTCTACCTGGAGACGGCCGCCGCCGTCACCGTGCTGATCCTGCTCGGCCGCCACCTGGAGGCCCGCTCCAAGCGCCGGGCCGGGGCCGCCCTGCACGCCCTGCTCGACCTCGGCGCCAAGGACGTCACCGTGCTGCGCGGCGGGGCCGAGGTCCGGATCCCGGTCGGCGGCCTGGCCGTGGGCGACCGGTTCGTGGTGCGGCCGGGCGAGAAGATCGCCACCGACGGCGTGGTGGTAGAGGGCGGATCGGCGGTGGACGCCTCGATGCTCACCGGCGAGTCCGTACCGGTCGAGGTCGCCGTCGGCGACCAGGTCACCGGCGCCACCGTCAACGCGGGCGGCCGGCTGGTGGTCGAGGCCACCCGGATCGGCGCGGACACCCAGCTGTCCCGGATGGCCCGGCTGGTCGAGGACGCGCAGAACGGCAAGGCCGCCGCCCAGCGCCTCGCCGACCGGATCTCCGCCGTCTTCGTCCCGATCGTCATCCTGCTCGCGCTCGCCACCCTGGTCGGCTGGCTCCTGGCCTCGGACAGCCCCACCGAGGCATTCACCGCCGCCGTGGCCGTGCTGATCATCGCCTGCCCATGCGCCCTGGGCCTGGCCACCCCGACCGCGCTGCTGGTCGGCACCGGCCGCGGCGCCCAACTGGGCATCCTGATCAAGGGCCCCGAAGTACTGGAGACCACCCGCCGGGTGGACACCGTCGTCCTGGACAAGACCGGCACCGTCACCACCGGCCGGATGACCCTGCTCGCCGTGCACACCGCCGAGGGCGTCGACGAGACCGAGGCGCTGCGCCTGGCCGGCGCCCTGGAGCACGCCTCCGAGCACCCGATCGCCGCCGCCATCGCCACCGCCGCCGCGGAGCGGACCGGCGCGCTGCCGCCGGTCGAGGACTTCCGCAACCTCCCCGGGCGGGGCGTGCAGGGCGTCGTCGAGGGCCGGACGGTGGTCGCCGGGCGCGAGGCCCTGCTCGCCGACCGGGCCCAGCACCTGCCGCCCGTCCTGGCCCGCGCCAAGGCCGCGGCCGAGGCGGCCGGGCGGACCGCGATCGCGGTGGGCTGGGACGGCGAGGCCCGGGCCGTCCTGGAGGTCGCGGACGCGGTCAGGCCGACCAGCGCCGAGGCGATCGCCCGGTTGCGCGCGCTGGGTCTGCGTCCGGTGCTGCTGACCGGCGACAACCGGGCGGTCGCCGAGGCCGTCGCGGCCGAGGTCGGCATCGCCCCGGCGGACGTGGTCGCCGAGGTGCTGCCCGAGGACAAGGTCGCCACCGTCAAGCGGCTCCAGGCCGAGGGCAAGGTCGTGGCGATGGTCGGCGACGGCGTCAACGACGCGGCCGCCCTCGCCCAGGCCGACCTGGGCCTGGCCATGGGCACCGGCACCGACGCCGCGATCGAGGCCGGCGACCTCACCCTGGTCCGCGGCGACCTTCGCTCGGCGGCCGACGCCATCCGGCTCTCCCGCCGCACGCTCGGCACCATCAAGGGCAACCTGTTCTGGGCCTTCGGCTACAACGTGGCAGCGATCCCGCTGGCCGCCGCCGGGCTGCTCAACCCGATGGTCGCCGGCGCCGCGATGGCCTTCTCCTCGGTCTTCGTGGTCACCAACAGCCTGCGACTGCGCCGCTTCCAGCCCGCCTGACCCGCCCGCGCGACGCGGAAGGGCCCGGACCGCCAGGTCCGGGCCCTTCCCTGCGTCAACGCGCCAAAGCACCACCGCGTCACCGCGTCACCGCCCGAGCAGCTCGCCGCCGTTGCAGTGCAGGATCTCGCCGGTGATGAACCCGGCCTCGGGCGAGGCCAGGAAGTAGACCGCGGCCGCGACCTCACCGGTCTCCCCGATCCGGCCCAGCAGGGTGCGGGCCGCCCGGCGGGAGACCTCGGCCTCGTCCAGCCGGGGGCCGAAGAACTCGGTGCCGGCCACCGTCCCAGGCGCGACGATGTTGGCGGTGATCCCGGAGGTGCCCAACTGGGCGGCCAGGAAGTGGTTCCAGGCGTGCAGCGAGGCCTTCGCCGCGCCGAACGAGCCGGCCCCGCGCAGGGCGGCGATCGAGCTGATGGTGACCACCCGGCCGGCGCCGGGGGTGAGCCGGTCCCGGATCGACTCGGTGAGCAGCACCACGGTCAGCACGTTGCGCTCGAAGTCGCCGCGCCAGCGGGCCAGCAGGGCGTGCGGCCCGGCGCCGATCACGGTCTCCCGGCTGCCGGCGTTGTTGACCAGGACGTCGATCCGCTCGGGCAGTTCGGCGAGCGCGGCCTCGACGGCATCGGGGTCGGCGAGATCGCACACCAGCGGGGTGACGTTCGGCCCGAGGTCCGCCGCGGCCTTCTCCAGGACCGCGCGGCGGCGGCCCACGATCACGACCCGTTCGCCCGCCTCGGCGAACCGCCGCGCGACTTCGTACCCGATTCCCGTGCCACCGCCGGTGACAACGACGTTCCTGGCCATCTGCGCACTCCCTCCCCAGCTCCGCCGCCACGCTGCGAGGGTGCGGGACGGTCCGTACCGGAATGCCACGATTCCTATCACGCTCGGTTGCCGTGACTGCGGGGAGGGTGACGTCGCGCGCGCGGGAACGTGTGATATGGGCTCGACACGAGGTGCACACGGAGCGTGGCGAGAGGCAGCTCACACCCCCCGGGCGTAACTTCTCGCACCCTGATACGTCTTAGGTTGGTAGTGCGGCAGTTTTCCGATGAGCGGGGACGCGACGAACGGCAATGCGTCCCCGCGCTTCCACCGACTGCCGCCGACGGGGCTCCGGCGGGCCCCGGGACGGTCGTCGACCTTGACGGCCTTCGCGCACGACGCCGGGGTTGCGGCGGGTCAGGGACGCTTTGAGCGGCCGTCCCCGGCTTCGGCCCGGCCCCGGAGTCGTGCGCCGTACGGTTCCGCCCCCGCGCGGGCACCCACCCGGGCCCACCGCACGGGGACGCGGAAGGGCCCGGCCGCCAAGTGGCGACCGGGCCCTTCCGGGTGCAGCGTCAGCGGTCGCCGAGGGCGACGTAGTCGCGGATCTCGACGCCGGTGTAGATCTGGCGCGGACGGCCGATCCGGCTGGTCGGGTCGTTGATCATCTCGTGCCAGTGGGCGATCCAGCCCGGCAGCCGGCCGAGGGCGAACAGCACGGTGAACATGCTGGTCGGGAAGCCCATGGCGCGGTAGATCAGGCCGGTGTAGAAGTCCACGTTCGGGTAGAGCTTGCGCGAGATGAAGAAGTCGTCCTTGAGGGCGTGCTCCTCCAGCTTGAGCGCGATGTTCAGCAGCTCGTCGTTCTTGCCGAGCTGGCCGAGGACCTCGTGCGCGAGCAGCTTGACCTGCGCGGCGCGCGGGTCGAAGGCCTTGTAGACGCGGTGGCCGAAGCCCATCAGCTTGACGCCGGCTTCCTTGTTCTTCACCTTCGTGATGAACGCGTCGACGTCGCCGCCGTCCTTCTGGATGCTCTCCAGCATCTCCAGCACGGCCTGGTTGGCGCCGCCGTGCAGCGGGCCCCAGAGCGCCGAGATGCCCGCCGAGATCGAGGCGAACAGGTTGGCATGGCTGGAGCCGACCAGGCGCACGGTGGAGGTCGAGCAGTTCTGCTCGTGGTCCGCGTGCAGGATGAGCAGCTTGTCCAGGGCGTTGACGATCACCGGGTTGAGCTCGTAGTCCTCGGCGGGGACGGCGAAGGTCATCCGCAGGAGGTTCTCGACGTAGCTCAGGTCGTTGCGCGGGTAGACGAAGGGCTGGCCCATCGCCTTCTTGTACGCGTAGGCGGCGATCGTCGGCAGCTTGGCGAGCAGGCGGACGGTCGACAGGTGGCGCTGGCCGGCGTCGAACGGGTTGTGGCTCTCCGGGTAGAACGTGGAGAGCGCGCCGACCACCGAGGACAGCATGGCCATCGGGTGGGCGTCCCGCGGGAAGCCCTGGAAGAAGCGCTTGACGTCCTCGTGCAGCAGGGTGTGCTGGGTGATCTCGCGGTTGAACTCGGCCAGCTGGTCCGCGTTGGGCAGCTCACCGTTGATCAGGAGGTACGCGGTCTCGATGAAGCCGCCCTGCCCTGCGAGCTGCTCGATCGGGTAGCCGCGGTACCGCAGGATGCCGTTGTCACCGTCCACGAAGGTGATCGCGGACTTGTACGCGGCGGTGTTACCGAAGCCGTTGTCCAGGGTGACCAGGCCGGTCTGCGGGAGCAGCTTCGAGATGTCGAAGCCGGCGTTGCCCGCAGTGCTCTCGACGACGGGGTACTCGTACTCGCCGTCCTGGTACCGCAGTACTACCGAGTTGTCGCTCACGTCTTCCTCACCGACGAAATGAATCCTCTTCCAAGGTGCCCTGACTGTCTCTACCATCCCCCATCTGGAGGACAGCCGCGCACCCGGGGTGGCCCGAAAGGGCCCGCCCCTACAAAACCTGCTGCCGCAGCCGGTACGAACCGGACAAGATCGGCACCACCCTAGGCTCTGCCGTAAATCTCTTCACGTCAAGAGAACATTAGAGGCAACCATCCTGTTGGATAATCATCCAGTTGCCAGTCGATGATCGAGCGCCGCATGCCGTCGACCTGCACTGACGGTCCGCACGGCCTGGGCGATCGCCTTCCGTGACCCCACCAGTACCACCAGTTTCCTTGCCCTGGTCACAGCGGTGTAGAGCAGGTTTCGCTGGAGCATCGTCCAAGCGGACATGGTGACCGGAATCACCACCACTGGGTACTCGCTCCCCTGTGAGCGGTGGATCGTGACCGCGTACGCGTGGGCCAGCTCGTCCAGTTCGTCGAAGTCGTACGGCACCTCCTCGTCCTCGTCGGTGAGCACCGTCAACCGCTGGTCGTCCACGCTGAGGGCGGTCACCACTCCCACTGTGCCGTTGAAGACCCCGTTGCGCCCCTTGTCGTAGTTGTTGCGCACCTGCGTGACCTTGTCCCCCACCCGGAACGTGCGCCCGCCGAACCGCCGCTCCGCCAGCCCCTCCCGGGCCGGCGTCACCGCCCCCTGGAGCAGCGTGTTCAGGTTCCCCGCCCCGGCCGGACCCCGGTGCATCGGCGCCAGCACCTGGACGTCCCGCCGCGGGTCGAAGCCGAACCGCTGCGGGATCCGCCGCGCCACCACGTCCACCGTCAGACCGGCCGCCAACTCCGCGTCGTCCTCCGCGAACAGGAAGAAGTCCGGCAGACCGTCCGTCAGCGGTGGCCGCCCCTCGTTGATCCGGTGCGCGTTCGTCACCACCCCCGACTGCTGGGCCTGCCGGAAGATCCTGGTCAGCCGCACCGACGGGATCGGGCCGCCCTCCGCCAGCAGATCCCGCAGCACCTCGCCGGCGCCCACCGACGGCAGCTGGTCCACGTCCCCCACGAACAGCAGGTGCGCCCCCGGCGGCACCGCCTTGACCAGCTTGTTCGCCAGGATCAGATCCAGCATCGAGGCCTCGTCCACCACCACCAGATCCGCGTCCAGCGGCCGGTCCCGGTCGTACGCGGCGTCCCCGCCCGGTTTCAGCTCCAGCAGCCGGTGCACCGTCGAGGCCTCCGCCCCGGTCAGCTCCGCCAGCCGCTTCGCCGCCCGCCCGGTCGGCGCCGCCAGCACCACCTTCGCCCGCTTGGCCAGCGCCAGCGTCACGATCGACTTCACCGTGAACGACTTGCCGCAGCCCGGACCACCTGTCAGCACCGCGACCCGCTCGGTCAGCGCCAGCCGCACCGCCTGCTCCTGCTCCGGCGCGAGATCGGCCCCGGTACGCTTGGCCAGCCACTCCAACGCCACCGGCCAGTCCACCCCGCCGAACCACGGCATCCGGTCGGAATCCGAACGCAGCAACCGCAGCAGCTGGTTGGCCAGCGAGATCTCCGCCCGGTGGAACGGCACCAGGTACACCGCGGTGATCGCCTCGCCCGCCTCCCCCGGCACCGACTCCCGCACCACCCCCTCCGCCGCGACCAGCTCCGCCAGGCAGTCGATCACCAGGCCCACGTCCACCTGCAGCAGCTTCACGCCGTCCGCGATCAGCCGTTCCTCCGGCAGGTAGCAGTGCCCCTGGTCGCTGCTCTGCGACAGCGCGTACTGCAGTCCCGCCTTCACCCGCTCCGGGCTGTCGTGCGGGATCCCCACCGCCTGGGCGATCCGGTCCGCCGTCAGGAAGCCGATCCCCCACACGTCCGACGCCAGCCGGTACGGCTCGTTCCTGACCACCCCGATCGAGGCGTCCCCGTACTGCTTGTAGATCCGCACCGCGAGCGAGGTCGACACCCCGACCCCCTGGAGGAAGACCATCACCTCCTTGATGGCCTTCTGCTCCTCCCAGGCCGCCGCGATCTTCTTCGTCCGCTTCGGCCCCAGCCCCGGCACCTCGATCAGCCGGCCCGGCTCGTGCTCGATCACCTCCAGGGTGTCCACCCCGAAGCGCTCCACGATCCGCTCGGCGAACCGCGGCCCGATCCCCTTGATCAGCCCCGAACCCAGGTACCGCTGGATGCCCTGCACCGTCGCCGGCAGCACCGTCGTGTAGTTCTCCACCGTGAACTGCCGCCCGTACTGCGGATGCGAGCCCCACCGCCCGTGCAGCCGCAGCGACTCCCCCACCTGGGCTCCCAGCAGCGCGCCCACCACCGTCAGCAGGTCGTTCCCGCCCCGGCCGGTGTCCACCCGGGCCACCGTGTAACCGGTGTCCTCGTTGGCGTACGTGATCCGCTCCAGCACGCCCTCGACCTGCGCGAGCTGGCGCGGCGCCTCCTGCCCCGACTGCGCCTGCCTGGCCACCGGGACCCCCTTCGACCAGTACGGGTGGACCTTCCGTTACGCACCGTACCGCCCGGCCACGACAAGCCCGCACCCGCGCCCGACCGCCCCCGCGGCAGGAGCGCCCCCGGGCCCCTGCCGTGCAGCGCCCCCGCCGAGGTGCCAGGCTGGGACGGGCAGGGGGGCACGATCGCGCCCGTCCGGGCCCCGTCCGAGGAGCAGTGCCCATGCTCAACACCGCCTTCCACCCCGGCTCCCCCGACTGGCTCGACCTGGGCAGTCCCGACACCCGGGCCTCCGTCGACTTCTACACCGCCCTGTTCGGCTGGACCTTCGACCCGGCCGGCCCCGAAGCCGGCGGGTACGGCTTCTTCCAGCTCGACGGCCGGACGGTCGCCGCCCTCGGCCCGCTCGCCGAGGAGGGCTCCCTGCCCGCCTGGACGCTGTACTTCGCCACCCTCGACGCCGACCGCACCACCGAACTCGTCGAACAGGCCGGCGGGCACGTCCGGTTCACCCCCTTCGACGTCTTCACCGCGGGCCGGATGGCCGGCTACACCGACCCGACCGGCGCCGAGTTCGCCGTCTGGCAGCCGCACGACACCCGCGGCCTGGAGGTCGTCAACGAGGAGGGCAGCCTCTGCTGGGCCGAGTGCTACAGCGTCGACGCCGAACGCGCCAAGACCTTCTACCGGACCGTCTTCAGCTGGCAGGAACAAGACGTGCCGCTCGAAGGCGCCTCCTACACCGTCCTCACCCCCGCCGGCGCCGGCAGCGACGACGCCCACGGCGGCATCATGCAGCTCGGCCCCGAACAGACCGCCCGCGGCACCACCTCGCACTGGCTCCCCTACTTCGAGGTCCCCAACGTGGACGCCAGCCTCGCCATCGCCGACAAGCTCGGGGCCACCGTGCGGATCCCCGCCATGGACGTCCACGGCGTGGGCCGCCTCGCCCAGTTCCACGACCCGCACGGTGCCGTCTTCGCCGTCATCACCAGTGCCAAGCCCGGGGAGTGACGGCAAATCACCCCCGAGAAGGGGCCTGAGGGGGCTCTACGGGCAGCGGCGGCGGGGGTACGGGAAACAGGGCGCGCCTATCCTCTGATCATGACTGACCTGACGATCCGCAGGGCCACCGCTGAGGACCTGCCGGCGATAGTGGCCCTGCTCGCCGACGACGCCCTGGGTGCCACCCGCGAGAGCCCCGACGACCTCACGCCGTACCGTGCCGCCTTCGCCCGCGTCGACGGCGACCCGCACCAGCACCTGGTCGCCGCCGAGCGCGCCGGCCGGACCGTCGGCACCCTGCAGCTGACCGTGATCCCCGGCCTCTCCCGGAAGGGCTCCACCCGGACCGTCATCGAGGCCGTCCGCATCCACGCCGACGAGCGGGGCAGCGGCCTCGGCACCGAACTGATCCAGTGGGCGATCGAGCGTTCCCGCGAACTCGGTGCCGACCTCGTCCAGCTCACCTCCGACGCGACCCGCACCGACGCCCACCGCTTCTACGAGAAGCTCGGCTTCGTCCCGTCGCACGTCGGATTCAAACTCCAGCTCTGAGGCCTTCCCCAGCTCTGAGACCTTGAAGTCCCAAAGCCCCGGAAATGCAAAGAACCCCCATCCGGTTTCCCGGATGGGGGTTCTCTGTGAATGATTGTTCGGCGGCGTCCTACTCTCCCACAGGGTCCCCCCTGCAGTACCATCGGCGCTGTAAGGCTTAGCTTCCGGGTTCGGAATGTAACCGGGCG
>NZ_JBHXTQ010000016.1:0-72703 GCF_042677305.1 Kitasatospora sp. NPDC127121
TCGCGTGCTCATACCCCCCCCCCCCGGCGCCCCCCCCCCCCGCGCGGGGGGGGCCCCGCGCCGGGCCAGTACCGTACAGGGGGCCGCCGTTGGCCCCACCCGCCCACCCCCCGGTTCGGCCGACCCACGACCGGCACCTCACACCAGGCCGCCTCACCGCAGGCCGACAGGGGGAGAAACCCATGACGAGCTCCACACTGGAGCGGGACCACAAAGAGGGGAACGAGGCGGCGGACGTCCTCGCCCGGGCCCGCAACCTGGTCGACCCGGTCCTGCGGGCCGCCGTCGACTCACTGCCGGGCGCGATGCGCAAGGTCGCCGGCTACCACTTCGGCTGGTGGGAGGCGGACGGCTCGCCCGCCGACGCCCCCTCCGGCAAGGCGATCCGGCCCGCCATGGTCCTCGCCGCCACCCAGGCACTCGGCGGCACGACCGCCGAGGCCACCGCCGCGGCCGCCGCCGTCGAGCTGGTGCACAACTTCACGCTGCTCCACGACGATGTCATCGACCGGGACGAGACGCGCCGCCACCGGCCCACCGCCTGGCGGGTGTTCGGCACCACCGAGGCCATCCTGGCCGGGGACGCCATGCACTCGCTGGCGCTGCGCCTGCTCGCCGAGGACGCCCACCCGGCCGCCCGGAGCTCGGTCCGCCGGCTCACCGACTGCGTGGTCGAGCTGTGCGAGGGCCAGCAGATCGACTGCGCCTTCGAGCAGCGCAGCGACGTCTCGCTCGCCGAGTGCCTGGCGATGGCGGAGGCCAAGACCGGCGCCCTGCTCGGCGCCGCCTGCGCGATGGGCGCCCTGTACGGCGGCGGGTCGGAGGAGGCCGCGCAGGCGATGGACGGCTTCGGCCGGGAGATCGGCCTGGCGTTCCAGCTGATCGACGACCTGATCGGCATCTGGGGCGATCCGGCGGTGACCGGCAAGCCGGTGGGCGCGGACCTGGTCGCCCGGAAGAAGTCGCTGCCGGTGGTCGCGGCGCTGGGCTCCGGCACCCCCGAGGGGGCCCGGCTCGCCGGGCTGTACGCCCTCGAACGCCAGCTCAGCCCTGAGGAGTTGGCGCAGTGCGCGGCGTCCGTCGAAGGCGCCGGCGGCCGCGGCTGGGCGCAGGGCGAGTCCTGCGAGCGGATGGCGGCGGCGATGGCGCAGCTGGCCACGGCCGTCCCGGAGCCGTCGGCGGCCGACGAACTGCTGGTGCTGGCCGAACTGGTCACCCGCCGCAGCCACTGACCGGGCTCGTCCGGCCGGACTCGGCTGACCGGACTCGTCGGGAGTGGGAAGTCGGCCGGTCCGACTTCCCACTCCGGGCCCGGCGCCCGGGAAGCGTCGGGCCACCCGACATGCTGACCCGCCCCACCCCGCATAGCATCCCCTATGTACTCATATGTCCCGAATTCCGGTGCGCGCCTGCGCCGCCGGCCTTCCGTGCACTGGGGAGAGCGACGAGCATGGCCAACCCGGCACTCGTGGACCCGGCCACGATCCGCGCGACCGCCGCCGAGGCCTGGATCCGTGCCTACCCGATCCTGCAGAACTACCGCACCCTGTACGCGCAGGCACTGGACGACGCGGACCCGGGGTACGTCGGCGGCTTCGGCGTCTTCCGCCACCGCTCGCAGCCGTTCACCCCGGCCGACACCGACGTCGCCTCCCCCGACAACGACACCCCGCACTCCTGGGCCTGGCTCGACCTGCGCGCCGAACCGTGGGTGGTGTCCGTCCCGGCCGCGGACCGCTACTACGTCCTCCCGCTGCACGAACTCGACACCGTGTACGCCGGGTTCGTCGGTGCCCGGAGCACCGGCCAGGAGGCCGGCGACTACCTGGTGGCCGGCCCCGACTGGCAGGGCGATCCCCCGCCCGGCGTCCGGGGCGTGCTCCGCACCGCCACCCGCCTGGTCGGCATCCTCGGCCGCACCCACCTCACCGGCGACACCCCCGCGGACATCGCCGAACTGAAGGCCGTCCAGCAGCAGTACCGGCTGCGCCCGCTGCACGAGTACGCCGGCACCCCGGCGCCCGCCCCCGCGCCGGAGCCGGTCTGGCCGGTCTGGCGCGAGGAGGTGCTGGACACCGTCGAGTTCCTCAGCTTCCTCGACTTCCTGCTCGGCTTCTTCCCGCTCCGCGGGCCCGTCGAGCTGCCGCCCGCCGAGGTCGACCTGCGCGGCCGCCTCACCGACCTCGGCGTCGACGGGCGCGGCGAGTTCGAGCCCGCCACGCTGCCGATCGAGGTCCGGGCCGAGATCGAGCGCGGCATCGCGGACGGCCGCGCACGGCTGGAGCGCGCCGCCGCCGAATCCGAACCCACCACCCCGGCCGCACTCTTCGGCACCCGTGAGCGGATCGGCGGGGACTTCCTCCGCCAGGCCCTCGGCGCCAGGCTCGGCCGCTACGGGCTGCCCACCGAGGAAGCCTGGTGCGGCGGTTGGGCGGCGGACAGCGCGGGCAACCGGCCGCCGAACGCCAGCGACCGCGACTACGCCGTCCGCTTCGGCCCGGACGACCTGCCGCCGGCCCGGTACTTCTGGTCCGCCACCATGTACGCGCTCCCGGACCGCCTGCTGGTCGACAACACCCTGGACCGCTACGCGATCGGCGACCGCACCCCCGGCCTGGTCCGCGACCCGGACGGCGGGCTCACCCTCCACCTCCGGCACAAGCGGCCCGCCGACGCCCAGCACTCCGCCAACTGGCTGCCCGCCCCGGACGGCCCGTTCACGGTCGTCGTCCGGCTCCACGGCCCGGACCGGTCCGTCCTCGACGGCCGCTGGCACCTCCCGCCGCTCGACCCGAGCTGACCCGAGCTGACCCGCAGCGCAGAAATCCGCACCGCAGAGATCCGCACCGCAGGGACCGCGCCGACCGGACGAAGGACACCCCGATGAACCACCCCGAGCTGGAGGCCCTGGCCGCCGACGCCTACGTCTACGGCTACCCGATCGTCGCCGACCTCACCATGGTCGAGCGCTTCTCCCGGGGCGGCCTGGGCACCCTGCCGGCGGCGTCGTTCAACCACTTCAGCCACGCCACCCGGCTGGCCGGGCCCAAGGACCACTTCGTCTCGGTCAACAACGACACCCTCTACTCGATCGCCCAGCTCGACCTCTCCGAGGGCCCGCAGGTGCTGCGCGTCCCGGACACCGCGGGCGCCTACTACGTGCTGCAGGTCGTCGGCGCGTGGACGGACAACGTCGCCTACGTCGGCAGCCGTGCCACCGGCACCGGCGAGCAGACCTGGCTGATCGTCCCGCCCGGCTGGCACGGCACCCCGTCCGACCCGGCCCGGGTGATCGAGGCGCCGACCACGGTGGCGACCATCGTCGGCCGCTTCGCCTGCACCGGGCCGGACGACCTCCGCCGGGTCAAGGCCCTCCAGAAGGCCCTCACCCTGGAGCCGCTGGAGCCCGGCGGGCTGGTCGCCGGACTGCCCGAGCCCGATCCGGAGGTGCCCGAGCGGCTGGCCTTCTTCGAACGGCTTCGGGTCTGGATGCAGGCCTTCCCACCGGCCGGTCCGGACGTCGAGTACCAGCAGCGCTTCGCCCCGCTCGGCCTGCTCGACGAGGGCACCTCGCCGTACCGTGCGGCCGCCGCGGACTGGACCCTCGCGCTGGCCAAGGGCCTGGCCGCCGGCCGCGAACGGGTCGAGGACGCCACCCGCCCGCCCGAGGACCACCCGCCCGGCGAGTGGCGCTCGGCGCTCCACCTGTTCGACTACAACATCGACCACCTGGGCCCCGGCACCCTCGACGACCCCGAGTGGCGCATCCCCGACCGCCGCGCCGGCTACCTCAGCCGGGCCGCCGCCGCCCGGGCCGGCCTCTGGGGCAACCACGCCTACGAGGCCTCGTTCGCGATGACCTACGACGACTCCGGCGGCCGCCCGCTCAGCGGCGCGCACCGCTACACGCTGCGGTTCGACCAGCCACCGCCGGCCGAGGCGTTCTGGTCCGTCACGATGTACGCGCTGCCGGACTACTACCTGGTGGACAACCCGATCGAGCGCTACACGATCGGCGACCGCACCCCGGGCCTGGTGTACGGCGCGGACGGCTCGCTCACCCTGACGCTCCAGCACGAGCAGCCCGAGGACGAGGTGGAGGCGGCCAACTGGCTGCCCGCCCCGGTCGGCGAGTTCCGGCCGATCATCCGGCTCTACCAGCCGAAGCCGGCCGTGCTGGACGGCAGTTACCGGGTGCCGCCGATCGACCGGAGCTGACCGCCGTCTCTGCCGGGCGCGGACGTCGAGGGGGACACCGGACGCTCAGTGCGGAGCCGGGGTCGCGGTGCCCGTCGGGGTGCCCGAGGGCGGTGGCGAGGACGGGTGCGCGGATGCCGATGCCGATGCCGACGACGAAGGCGAAGGCGAAGGCGAGGGAGCGGAGGACGACGGCGACCCCGACGGGGACGGAGCCGCCGTGGCCGGCACCGACGGCTGCGGGGAACTGCTCGGCTGCGGGTCCGTCGTGGCCGACGCGGACGCCGACGCCGATGCCGACGTCCCCGGAGCAGCGGGGGAGGAGGCCGAGCCGCCCCGGTTGTGCGGTCCGCCCTCCAGGGTGACCACCGCCTGCGAGGGCGGCAGCGCGATCCGGGCGGTCCAGTGCGCGGTGGGCGCGAGGTCCTCGTCCACGGTGACGGTCACGGTGATCCGCTGGCCCGGTGCGAGGGTGCCGGAGTCGCGGCTGAGCCGCAGCCAGCCGGCGTCCGTCACGGCGTGCCAATGGATCTCGGTGGTGCCGGAGTCGGTGAGGGTGAGGACGGTCCGGCTGCCGTACTCGGCGGCCTCGACGGTGAGCAGCCCGGCCGGGGCCGGTTCGGCGCCGCCCGGGCCGCCGCCGGGCGCGGGTGCCTGGCCGACGGCGGGTGCGGGGGCGGCGACCAGGGTCGGACTGCCGATCGGGGTCGCCCCGTGGGCCGGTACCGGGACCGCCGGGCCCTGGAGGGTCAGCCGCGGAAAGCCGAGGGGCAACGTTTCTGCACCCCCCGCCCCCGCACCCGCCAACTCCATCCCCGGCACCCCCGGCACCCCCATGCCCGCCGTCGTGCCCGCCGCCGGCCACGGCTTCGACGGCTGCTGCCCGCCCGTCCGCCCGGCCTCCTCCACCCGCACCGTGGATACCGCGGCCGCCGTCCCCTCCCCGCTGCTCCGGTGCCCCGCCCACAGGGCGACCACCGGCGCCGCCAGGACGGCCGCGAGCACCCCGGTGGTCACCACCCGCCGACGCACCGCCAGCGCCCGGCCCGCGTCCGGCGCCCGGTGCCGGGGAAAGCCGCCCTGGTCGAACCGCAGCCCCGACTCGGCCACCGGCGCCGCCCCCGCCCGCCGCACCGCACCGGCCGCCGACGGCAGGTACGCCGCTCCCTCGCCTCCCTCGCCTCCCTCGCCCGAGGGCGCTGGGGAGGTCGTCGGGGTCGGGGCGGGCGCCGCCAGCAACGGCAGCCCGGACAGCGCCGCCGCGCCCTCCGCCACCTCGCCGGCCACCCGCTCCGCCGTCCCCCGGCAGGTCGGGCAGTCCACCACGTGCTGCACCAGCTCCCGGCGCAGCGCCGGGCCGAGCACCCAGTCCCGCCAGGACTCCGCCCCGGCCCCGCCGAGCCGGTCCAGCTCCGGGCAGCTGCCCACCCCGAGCACCAGCAGCGCCGCCCTGGTCCGGGCCACCTCCGCCTCGGCGGCGGCGAGCAGCGCGCGGGTCCGCTCGAACGGCAGGCCCAGCACCGCCGCCACCTCGTGCGGGGTCAGCCGGTGCCGGACGGACAGCTCCAGCGCCTCGCGCTGCTCCGGGTCGGTGCCGGCCGCCTCCGGCCAGGCGAGCGAGGCCAGCTCGCGCCGCCGCCGGGCCGCCTCGGCCTCGGTCGGCTCCGCCGTGGCGTCCCGCCCGGCGCCGTCCGCGAGCCGCCGCAGGCAGCAGTACCGGGCCAGCGAGAACAGCCAGGCCCGGACCAGCCCGGGCTCGGTCAGCCGGGCGCCGTGCCGCCGTGCCAGCTCGCGGGCCTCGCGCAGGGCGCCGGCGGCCGCGTCGTGCTCGCACAGCACCGAGAGACAGTAGGTGAACAGGCCGTCCACCTGCCGGTCGTACGCCGCCAGCACGGCGGCCGGCGGCCCTTCAGTACGCGTTGTCACCCGTCCGACGGTAGAGACGGCGGGCGGCGTACCTCGGCCATTCGCCGTGTATGTACTTCTTTCGGGTAACAACATCGCCCATCTGTGTGGGTTTGGGCCCGGTTCCGGTGGAGTTCGGGCCCGGTTCCGGCGGAGCAGGGCGTTGTCGGACCCAGGCGCTACGGTGGGCCGCATGGCTGCCCGTACCAAGACCACCGCCAAGCCGCGCCCGGCGTACCGCTGCACCGAGTGCGGCAACCAGCTGCCCAAGTGGGTCGGCCGCTGCCCGGAGTGCAACGCCTGGGGCACGGTCGAGGAGTACGGCGCGGTGCCGATCCGGACGACGGCCGCGGGCCCGGTCAGCTCGCCGGCCCGTCCGATCGGCCAGGTGGACGGCCAGGTCGCGACGGCCCGCTCGACGGGCGTGCCGGAGCTGGACAGGGTGCTCGGGGGCGGGCTGGTCCCCGGCGCGGTCGTCCTGCTGGCCGGCGAGCCCGGCGTCGGCAAGTCCACCCTGCTGCTGGACGTCGCGGCCAAGGCCGCCACCGACCGGCACCGCACGCTCTACGTCACCGGCGAGGAGTCGGCCGGTCAGGTCCGGCTGCGCGCCGACCGGATCAACGCGCTCTCCGAGCACCTCTACCTCGCCGCCGAGTCCGACCTCGGCGCGGTGCTCGGGCACATCGACGCGGTCAACCCCGGTCTGCTGATCCTGGACTCGGTGCAGACCATCGCCTCCGCCGAGCTGGACGGCGCCCCCGGCGGTCCGGCCCAGGTCCGCGAGGTGGCGGGCGCGTTGATCCGGGTGTCCAAGGAGCGCGGCATGGCGACGCTGCTGGTCGGCCACGTCACCAAGGACGGCCAGATCGCCGGCCCGCGCCTGCTGGAGCACCTGGTGGACGTGGTGCTCAGCTTCGAGGGGGACCGGCACGCCCGGCTGCGGCTCATCCGCGGGATCAAGAACCGCTACGGCGCCACCGACGAGGTGGGCTGCTTCGAGCTGCACGACGAGGGCATCGTCGGCCTGGCCGATCCGTCCGGCCTCTTCCTGACCAGGCGTGACAAGCCCGTCCCGGGCACCTGCCTCACCGTCACCCTGGAGGGCAAGCGCCCGCTGGTGGCGGAGGTGCAGGCGCTGATGGTGGATTCGCAGATCCCGTCCCCGCGGCGCACCACCTCGGGCCTGGAGTCGCCCCGGATCGCGATGATCCTGGCCGTGGTGGAGCGGCACGGCGGGGTGAAGCTCGGCAAGCAGGACATCTACACCGCGACGGTGGGCGGGGTGAAGCTGAGCGAGCCGTCCGCCGACCTCGCGATCGCGCTCGCGGTGGCGAGCTCCTCCTCGGACACCCCGCTGCCCAGCAACCTGGTGGCGATCGGCGAGGTCGGTCTGGCGGGCGAGGTACGGCGGGTGACGGGGGTGCAGCGGCGGCTCGCCGAGGCACACCGGCTGGGCTTCACGCACGCCCTCGTCCCGCCGGATCCGGGCAAGGTGCCGCCGGGCATGAAGGTGGTCGAGGTGGCCGACATCGGCGAGGCGCTGCGGGCCATCCCGGGCCGCCGCCGGGCCGCCGCCAAGCCGCGCGCTGAGGCGCGTGCTGAGGCGCCGTCGGCGCCGCCGGCCCCGCGCGCGGCCCGGGTCGTCGCGCACCCGGAGGAGCTGATGGAGGGCTGGGAGCCGGTCGACTCCGACGAACTGCGCTGACCCAAGCCCTGTCGATGCCGCACGCAGTTAGACTTTCCCCAGTCTCATTGGCCAGAAGGCAGTACCGAGCGGTACTGAGCGACAGAGCAACAGACCGCGGACCGGCGCACGGCGCGAGGCGCGCGGCACGGGGTCGACCGGAGGAGTCACGTGGCAGCCAGCGACCGGGGGGCGGACAAGGCCTCCCGTGAGGAGGCCCTGCTGCGGGCCTCCCTCAGTGCCATCGCACCCGGCACGGGGCTGCGCGACGGCCTGGAGCGGGTGCTCCGGGCCAACACCGGCGGCCTGATCGTGCTCGGTTTCGACAAGACGGTCGAGTCGATCTGCACCGGCGGCTTCGTCCTGGACGTCGAGTTCACCGCGACCCGGCTGCGCGAGCTGTGCAAGCTGGACGGCGCGGTGGTGCTGGACAAGGACATCACCAAGATCGTCCGGGCCGGCGTGCACCTGATGCCGGACTCCACGATCCCCACCGACGAGACCGGCACCCGCCACCGCACCGCGGAGCGGGTCAACCGGCAGACCGGCTTCCCGGTGGTGGCGGTCTCGCACTCGATGCGGCTGATCGCGATGTACGTCAACGGCACCCGCCGGGTGCTGGAGGACTCCACCACCGTCCTGTCCCGCGCCAACCAGGCGCTGGCCACCCTGGAGCGCTACAAGCTGCGCCTGGACGAGGTGGCCGGCACGCTGTCGGCGCTGGAGATCGAGGACCTGGTGACGGTCCGGGACGTCACCGCCGTCGCCCAGCGGCTGGAGATGGTCCGGCTGATCGCCACCGAGATCGCCGGCTACGTGCTGGAACTCGGCATCGACGGTCGGCTGCTCTCGCTCCAGCTGGACGAGCTGATCGCGGGCGTGGAGCCGGAGCGCGAACTGGTCGCCCGGGACTACTTCCCGGAGCGGGCCGCCAAGAAGGGCCGGACGGTCAACGAGGTGCTGGCAGACCTGGAGGCGCTCACCCACGCCGAGCTGCTGGACCTTCAGACGGTCGCCAAGGCGCTCGGCTACTCAGGCTCCCCGGAGTCGCTGGACTCCGCGGTCTCGCCGCGCGGCTACCGGCTGCTGGCGAAGATCCCGCGCCTGCCCAACACGGTGATAGAGCGCCTGGTCGAGCACTTCGGCGGCCTGCAGAAGCTGCTCGCCGCCAGCATCGACGACCTGCAGACGGTCGAGGGCGTCGGTGAGACCCGGGCCCGCTCGGTCCGCGAGGGCCTGTCCCGGCTGGCCGAATCGTCCATCCTGGAGCGCTACGTCTGACCAGGCGCCACGTCCGACCTGACGCACCGCCGCGCACGGCCCCCGGGGAACGCCCCGGGGGCCGTCGTGCACCCCGCCGAGTCACCCCGTCGAGTCCCCCCTCGTCGAGCCACCCCGACCGGCGCACCCCGACCGGCCCGTGAGGCGCCGAAGCCCCCGGCCGCGTCGGCCGGGGGCTTCGAGTCGAGTCGAGTTGAGTCGAGGGGGGTTCAGCTGTCCAGGCGGATCGAGGAGCGCGCCGAGACCTGGCCGCCGGAGAGCCCGGTGAGGTCGGCGACCACCAGGTAGGTGCCCGCCGCGGGGGGCGCCGGGTCGGCGGTGGCGCACTGCGGCTTGCTGCGGCTGCGGTCCCAGGTGAACGTCTCGGTCAGGCCGTTGTTGGCCGGGATCTGCACCCAGCTGCTGCCGCGGTCGGACGGGCAGTCGCCCGAGGACCAGACCCGGTCGCCGTTGCTGGCGGTCACGGTGATCGCGGAGGCCGCCCGGCCCAGGTCCACCCGGCAGTTGGCGCCGGAGGCGTTCTTCACGGTGAGTGAGAGTCGCGGCTTGTCCTTGGGCTGGTACGAGTTCTGCGCGCTGGCCAGCTCCAGGGTGACCTGCGAGGAGGCGCAGACCGGAAGCGCCATCACCTCGGGCGTGTTCACCACCGGGGCGCCGCCGCCCGTGCCGCCCGCGCCGCCGGAACTGCCGGCTGCACCGCCGCCCGCCGCCGCGCCGCCACCCGTGCCCCCGCCGGTGGCAGGAGCCGGGTTGGCACCGCCGCCGGTGCCGCCGGTGCTGAGGCTGACCTCGCCGCCGCCGGAGCCGGCCACCGGGCCGCCGCTCGCGTTGCCGCCGCTGCCGCCGCCGGGGCGCGCCGCAGGGCCGCTCGGCGACGCACCGGGCGTGATGGACTGGGCGGGGGTCTGGCTCTGGGATGGAACGGCCTGCGCGGCCTTGCTCGATGAGCCGCCGTCACCGCCCCCGTCCTGATCGATCATCAGCCAGGCGATCAGGGCGGCGACCGCCGCGACGGCGACGAGCACGACGACGCGCCGACGCCAGTAGATCGAGGCCGGCAGCGGTCCCACGGGTTGACGCAGAGAGGGCACGCCCAAACTCTACGAGACTGTGTGTGCCGCTTGACGCACCAACACCGCACAGTCGCCCCTTCCTTCACATGATCCGCCATTTGCGCCGTTCGAGGGAGCTCTGAAGCGGTAAGTTTCCGGGAGATCCACGGGGGTATCCGGAGCGCTTCTCTCCGCTTCGGTCGCGCCCGTCGACATGGGAGGATCGAAGGGCCATGGCTGCCATCACCGTCACCCCCGCCCCCGTCCCCCCGGCAGGCGCCGCGCCGGACGCCGTCCGGCCGCCGATGCCGATGCCGCTGCTGCACGCGACCGTCCTCGACTGGTACGAGGCCGACAAGCGCGACCTCCCCTGGCGGACGCCCGAGGCGACGCCCTGGGCGATCATGGTGAGCGAGTTCATGCTCCAGCAGACCCCGGTGAAGCGGGTGCTGCCTGCCTGGGAGGCGTGGCTGACCCGCTGGCCCACCCCGGCGGACCTCGCGGCCGATGCGCCCGGCGAGGCGGTCCGGATGTGGGGTCGGCTCGGCTACCCGCGCCGCGCGCTGCGGCTGCACGCGGCCGCGGTGGCGATCACCGAGGAGCACGGCGGCGAGGTGCCGGACGACCACGCCACCCTGCTCTCACTGCCCGGGGTGGGGGAGTACACGGCCGCCGCGGTCGCCTCCTTCGCCTTCCGCCAGCGGCACGTGGTGCTGGACACCAACGTCCGCCGGGTGTTCGCCCGCGCGGTGTCCGGCGTTGAGTACCCGGCCCAGGCCACCACGGCCGCCGAGCGCCGCACGGCGACGGCGCTGCTGCCCGACGACGCCGAGACCGCGGCCACCTGGGCGGTCGGCGTGATGGAGCTGGGCGCGCTGGTCTGTACCGCGCGCGGCCCGGAGTGCGGGGGCTGCCCGCTGTTCGCCCACTGCGCCTGGCAGCGGGCCGGCCGCCCGCCGTACGAGGGCCCGGCCCGGCGCGGCCAGACCTACGAGGGGACGGACCGGCAGGTGCGCGGCAAGCTGCTCGCGGTGCTGCGGGAGTCGCACGGTTCGGTGCCGCAGGCCCGGCTGGACGCGGTCTGGCCGGACGCGGTGCAGCGGGCCCGGGCACTGGACGGCCTGGTCGCGGATGGCCTGGTGGAGCCCGTCGAGCAGGGCGTCTACCGACTTCCCCAGTAGTCGGCCACGAGTAGTCGGCCACGAACGCGGGACGGCGCCCCCGGAGGATTCCTCCGGGGGCGCCGTCGTGTCGGCGGGAGGGCGGTCAGACGGCCGCCGCCTCCAGCGAGGCCTCGGCGGACTTGTCCGCCTTGCCCGTGCCGGTACCGCGCAGCGGCACCTCGCGCATGAACACCGCGGCGGCGATCGCGACCACGGCCACCCCCGCGCCCCACAGGAAGACGGTGTGCATGCCGTTGGACACCGCGTGGTGGTAGGCGTCCTGGATGTTCTCGGGGAGCTTGCGCAGGTCCGCCGGGCTCATCTGGCCCGGGTCCTTCACGGCGCCGCCACCGCCGGCCGCCGCGTGGTCGCCCAGCCGCTCCTTCATGGTGTCGGTGACCCGGTTGTTGAACAGGGCGCCGAACAGCGCGACACCGAAGGAACCGCCGATGGTGCGGAACAGGGTGGCGGTGGAGCTGGCCACGCCCATGTCCTTGAGCTCGACGCTGTTCTGCGCGACCAGCATGGTGATCTGCATCAGGAAGCCCATGCCGGCACCGAGCACGACCATCCAGCAGGCGGAGGTGAAGCTGCTGGTCGCGGTGCCCATGGTGGAGAGCAGCACCATGCCGACGGTCATCACGATGGTGCCGATGATCGGGAATATCCGGTACTTGCCGGTCTTGGTGACGGCCTGGCCGACCACCAGCGAGACGACCAGCATGCCGAACATCATCGGCATCAGCAGCAGGCCGGAGTTGGTGGCCGAGGCGCCCTGGACGATCTGCTGGTAGAGCGGCAGGAAGACGGTCGCACCGAACATCACGAAGCCGACGATGAAGCCGATGATCGAGACCAGGGTGAAGTTCAGGTTCTTGAACAGGCTCAGCGGCAGCATCGGCTCCTGCACCCGCTGCTCGACGTAGCAGAAGGCGATCAGCGTCGCGGCGGCGAGCGCGGCGAGGCCCAGGATCTGCTTGGAGCCCCAGTCGTACTGCTGGCCGCCCCAGGTGGTGATCAGGACGAGCGAGGTGATGCCCGTCGTGAGCAGGATGGCGCCCCAGTAGTCGATCCGGGCGTTGTTGCGGACCTTCGGCAGCTTCAGGGTGACGACGACCACGGCGAGCGCGATCACGCCGAGCGGCAGGTTGATGTAGAAGGTCCAGTGCCAGCTCAGGTGGTCGGTGATGAAGCCGCCGACCAGCGGGCCGCCGATGGTGGCGAGGGCCATGACCGCGGCGAACATGCCCTGGTACTTGCCGCGGTCACGCGGCGCGACCAGCGCGCCCATGATCGACATGACGCCGACCATCAGGCCGCCGGCGCCCAGGCCCTGGAGGGCGCGGAAGCCGATCAGCTCGTTCATGTTCTGCGACAGGCCGGACAGCGCCGAGCCCACCAGGAAGATCACGATCGAGGTGAGGAAGGTGCCCTTGCGGCCGTAGAGGTCGCCGAGCTTGCCCCAGATCGGGGTGGAGGCGGCGGTGGCCAGGGTGTACGAGGTGACGACCCAGGACAGGTGCTCGGCGCCGCCGAGGTCGCCGACGATGGTCGGCATCGCGGTGCCGACGATCAGGTTGTCGAGCATGGCCAGCAGCATGGTGACGACCAGGCCGACCATGACGAGGCGGATCTCGCGGGGTGACCGCGGCTGCTCCTCCTCGGCTGACTTCTCCTCCGGTACCGGGCCGGTGGTCTTGGACTGTGACATGAGGTGGTGTCTCCCGGAGGGGTGTTTCGGACGGGCGGAGGCCGCGCAGTGATTCACTTACTTGACGCCCGGCTAGTTTGTGGACCGTCGGCACGGTAAGTTGTTTACTAGCCGGTCGTCAAGCCAGTTTCCCGCCCGGCTGCCTGGGCAGGGAGAATAGGCCCGGGGCGGACGCCACCGGGGTCCGCAGCAGTCACCGACGCACTCATGAGGCAGGCCATGGGCACTCCGCACAGCCCCCGCAGCGACACGCGGTCCCGCATCATCGAGGTGTCCCTGGAGCTCTTCTCCGAGCAGGGCTACGAGCAGACCTCGCTGCGCGAGATCGCCGACCGCCTCGGCGTCACCAAGGCCGCGCTCTACTACCACTTCAAGACCAAGGACGACATCGTCCTGGGCATCGTGGAGCGGATGGCCGCGCCGATCGACGAGACCATCGCGTGGGGCCGGCAGCAGTCCTGGAGCCCGGAGATGCGCGACGAGCTGATCCGCCGCTTCGCCGACGGGATGGCCGAGCGGGCGCCGCTGCTGCGCTTCTTCCACGAGAACCAGCCCGCGCTGCGCGAGTCCGCGGCCGGGCTGGCGTTCAAGGACCGCATGATCACGATGATCCAGCTGGTGCACGGGCCGGACGCCGACTTCCGGGAGCGGCTGCGCGCCACGATGTCGCTGTTCACCGTCCACTCGGCGATGTTCCTGCTCAAGCAGGACACCGCGGACTGCGACCACGGCGACAACGTGTGGGGCGAGCCCTGGCCGCCGGCGGCCACCCTGGAGGACGCGATCGGGGCGGCCCGGGAGGTCGCGCTGGAGATCGGCGGCCGGATCGGCCACCCGGCCCCCGCCCATTCCTGAGCGGGCGGGCGGGCAGGCGGACGGACAGACGGACGGACAGTCGGGCAGGCGGGCGGACCGGTAGCCGGGGCCGGACTCAGAAGTCGGTGACGCCGTGCCCCGCGAGGAACGCGATCGGGTTCACCACCGCGCCGTAGCGGTTGCTGGTGCGGATCTCGAAGTGCAGATGGGGCCCGGTCGAGTTGCCGGTGCTCCCGGACCGCCCGATCTGCTCGCCGGCCGACACCTGGTCCCCGGCCGCGACCCCGAGCGAGGACATGTGCGCGTACTGCGCGTAGTGCCCGTCCGCCAGCCGCAGCACGACCTCCTTGCCGTACGAGCCGTCCCAGCCGGCCGACACCACGGTCGCGTTCCCGACCGCCAGCAGCGGCGTGCCCGGGTCGACCGCGAAGTCCACCCCGGTGTGGTACCCGGCGGCGTACTCGGAGTTGGCCGCCCCGTACGGATTGCTGGTCGGCGCGTCCGGCACCGGGGCCGACCACTCCGGAGCCGGAGCCGGAGCCGGAGCCGGAGCCGGCTCCGGTGCGGGCGCGGCCTCGGGCCCCGGCGCGGGGCCCTCGGCCGGTGCGCCGGCGACGGGCGGCTCCACCGGCAGCAGGTTGGCGGCCACCGCCACGAACTCCTGCGCCGAGTCGCCGTCGTTCGGGAGCCGGTACGGGCTCGGTCCGGCCACCTGGACCAGCCCCGGGCTGGGCACGGCGGCCTGCGGCGCGGTGAAGGCCGAGCTGCCGGGCGTGGTGGGCCGGACGGTCTGCGCCGAGGCGCTGCCGGGCGCGGCCACCAGCAGCGCGCCGGCGAGCAGCACCGCGGCCGCCCCGGCGGCGACCACCGCGCGCTCCCGCTCGGCCTGCGGGTGCCCGCCGGGCAGCGGGTGCCGGGGCGCGGCGAGCGCGCGCAGCGGCGCGGCATGGGTGCGGGCGGCATGGCCGAGCCGGGGCTGCCAGGCCGCCGCCTGGGCCGCCGTACGGGCGGCGAGCCGGCGCAGGACCGGCCCCACGGGCGGGACAGAGGACATCGGTAGCCGTACCTCACGGTGGACGAGGGCAGCACGAAGTGCCCGTTCGGGCGCGTGCTGAGCGGGGGACCACTCAGGTGTAACGGTCACCGAGCGGAGTCCCAAACGGCGTGACGTACTACGGCGTGTAGTCGGCGTTGCGCCGGAGATTCAAGCTGACGGAGTAATGATCATGAGATCCGATCGTCTGCCACCGGTCCGCGGCAGGCCGCCCGCGCCCGCGGCCGGGCTACTACCGCCGGTCGTACCGCGCCCGGCGGGAGCCCGGCCGGTGTGACCAGCGCCACGCCCGTCCAGGGTTTGGGTCGGCCGCACACCCCTTTCCGCCGTCCGCCCCGCTGACCTGGCGGGCCCGCTGGGGGACCATCGACGCATGTATGGCAACAGGAGCGAAGACCTCGACGGCAATGACCGCCCGAGCCTGCCGGACCGCCGCTTCGCCGCCCTGCGCGGCTGCGAGCGGATCCTGTCCGGCGACCGGCCGCAGAGCATGCGCGAACGCCTCGCCGCCCTCGCGGGGGAGGGCGGCGGCCACGACCTGGACCACCGCCCGGACCAGTACGGCGACGGCGTGGTCCGCACCCTGGAACGCACGGTCGCCGACCTGCTCGGCACCGAGGACGCGGCCTTCTTCCCCACCGGCACCATGGCCCAGCAGGTCGCCCTGCGGATCCACGCCGAGGCGGCCGGGCTGCGCACCGTCGCGACCCACCCGCTGGCCCACACCGACCAGCACGAGCGGCACGCGCTCGGCGTGCTGACCGGCCTGCGCAGCGTCTGGCCGACCATGGCCCCGCGCCAGCCCACCGTCGCGGAGCTGCGCTCCTTCGACGAGCCGTACGCCGCGCTCAGCCTGGAGCTGCCGCTGCGCGAGGCCGGCTTCGTGCTGCCCGACTGGGCGGAGCTGGCGGCGCTGGCCGGGGTCGTCCGGGAGGAGTGCGGCGCGGCCCTGCACCTGGACGGTGCCCGGATCTGGGAGTCGGTGTTCCACCTCGGGCACCCGCTGCCGGAGATCGTCGCGCTGGCCGACTCGGTCTACGTGTCCTTCTACAAGACGCTCGGCGGCATCAGCGGCGCCGCGCTGGCCGGTTCGCTGGGCTTCGTCCGCACCGCCAAGGCCTGGCGGCACCGGTACGGCGGCCAGCTCTACCAGCAGTGGCCGGCGGCGCTCGCCGCGCTGGCCGGCCTGGACGCCCGACTCCCGCTGCTGGAGCGGTACGTGACGCACGCCAAGGTGGTCGCCGAGGCGCTGGACGCGGCCTTCGCGGCGGTCCCCGGCGCCCGGGTGCACCCGGCCCCGCCGCACACCCACCAGTTCCAGCTCTGGCTGCCGTACGCCGCCGGGGAGTTGGACGAGGCCGGGCTGGGGCTGGCGGAGGAGACCGGGGTCGCCCTGTTCGGCGGCTGGCGCGAGCGGGACCTGCCGGGCCTGGCGATGACGGAGGTCACGGTGTCGGCGTCCGCGCTCGACTGGACGCCGGCGGACGTCGCCGAGGCGGCCGCCGCCTTCCTGGACCGGCTGCCGGCCCGGGGCGCCGGGGCCGGCGGGAGCCGCGGCGGGGCCTGACCGGAAAGCGTCCGGCCCGCCCCCGCGCGATGCGGGGACGGGCCGGACGTGGTGGGTCAGAACCGCCTGGTCACAGGCTGATCGCTACTGCTCGACCGATCAGTTGTCGACCGGGCGGACCCGGATCCAGGTCTCCAGGTAGTTCGAGGACTCGTTCTCGACCTCGATGCTGGTACCGGTCTTCGGGACGTCCACGCCGCTGTACGGGTTGTCCTTGGACCACCACGACTTCAGGTCCGAGAACTCGTCGACACCCTTGGCCTTCGGGACGATCGTCTCGACGCCGTTCTTGTGCAGGGTCAGCTGGCTGGTCTTGCGCGAGCCGAAGGTCGAGTCGTAACCCTGCATGCGCGGACGCAGCAGGGCGCCGTCGCTCCACTTGAGCGGGGTCGGGTGCGAGTCGATCGGCAGGATCAGACCGTGGCCCGGGTGGGCGCTGACGTTGTTGTTGGGCTGCGACTCGTCCCAGAACCAGATCAGCAGACCGGGCTGGTACGGGTAGTACTCGACCCACTTCGGCCGGCTGTTGCCCCAACCGAAGTTGTACGGGCCGGTCTTCAGGGTCTGGTCGAAGGAGACGTACTGGCGGTTCTCCGCGATGTAGTACTGCCCGTAGTCCTTGGTGTAGCTGCCGGCGAAGCGGGTGAAGCCCTTGGCCACCCAGCCGTTGTCACCGTTCTCGACGTCGTCGCTGAAGATCGTCGAACCGTCGGCGGTCACCGAGATGTCGTCGACGGCGAAGCCGCGGTAGTGCAGGCCACCGTCGGTGGTGTTGTGGAAGCGGACCTTGACGGCCTTGCCGGCGTAGGCGTCCAGCGAGAAGGACACGTCGCCCCAGGCGGCGGTGAGGCCGGTCAGGGCCGCGCGGCCGCCGGCGTCCTTCGTGATCGGCTTGCCGTTCCAGGTGCCGTCCAGGGCGGTCCAGTTGGTGCCGCCGTCGGTGGAGACCTCGGCGAAGGCGTAGTCGAAGTTCGCCTCCAGCTCGTACCAGGCCTTGGCGTTCAGGCTGGCCTTGGTCTTGCCGGTCAGGTCGATGTCACGGGTGAGCGTGACGTTCAGGTTGTCGGCGCTGCCGCTCCACCACTCGCTCTTGCCCGAAGCGGGCTTGTTGATGTCGGTGGGGATGGTCTTCTTCGGCAGCTCGACGACCAGGGCCTGCGGGAGGCTGCTGTTGTACTCGACCGGGCCGATGTGGTGGGTCGACTCGGTGCCGGCCTTGGCCTTGTCGAACTTCAGCCAGCCGAGCTTGAGCTTGCTCCAGGCGTCGAGGTCGTTCGGCATGTCGCCGATGGCGCCCTTGCCCTCGCCGAGCCAGGAACCGGAGGACATCAGCGACCAGAAGCCGACCGAGTTGTCGATGCCGGTGCCGGCGGTGTCGTAGAGGTCCGGCAGACCGAGGTCGTGGCCGTACTCGTGGGCGAAGACGCCGAGGCCGCCGTTCTCCGGCTGCATCGTGTAGTCGCCGATCCAGAAGCCGGAGTCGCCGACCTGGACGCCGCCGAGCTTGTTGTCGGCCGGGCCCGCCTGGCCGTTCAGGTTGCCGTAGGCGTACGCGCGGTGGGCCCACAGGGCCTTGCTGCCCTGCTTGCCGCCGCCGGCCGACTTGTCCTCACCGGCGTGCACGATCTGGAAGTGGTCGATGTACCCGTCGGGCTGGTTGAAGTTCCCGTCGTTGTGGGAACCGTAGCGGTCCCACTGGTCGTACGACGCCAGGGTGGCCTTGACCTGCTCCTTGGTCTGGCCCTTGGCGATCTGGTCCTTGTACCAGATGTCCACGGCGTCGCGGATCAGGTCCTGGGCGCTGTCGCAGACGTTGGAGCCGCAGTAGTCCGAGCCGTACCGGGCCTCGTTCCACGGCACCCGCACCCAGTCCGAGACCACGCCGTCGACCGAGTAGCGGCCCGAGGACTGCTTCTCGTAGAAGGTCTTCAGCGAGGGCTTGTCCTTGGAGAAGTACAGCTCCTGGAAGTGCTGCTGGTTGTAGTCGGCCTGCCAGGCGGTCGAGTTGTCGTTGGCGCGGTCCGGCTTCTCGATCTCGTTGTGCTTCGGGCCGGCCTCACCGCCGTACATGACCTTGCCGTCTGCGGTCTTGGTGGTGTTGTCCACCTGGTCGCCGAAGTCGACGAGGATGGTGAAGATCTTGTCCGTGCGCTCGCGACCGAGCTCCACGTACTTGTCCTTGCCCAGCTTGATGCTGCTGCTGCCGTTGTGCTGCTCGACCTGGGCGGTGCCCGCGATCAGCTGCTCGGTGGCGGCCTTCTGCTCGGCCTCGACCTTCTCGGTCAGCGGGCCCGGCAGGTTGTGCTCGATGTTGGCGGACTGGACGGCGTCGGCCGGGTCCCTGGGTGCGGGAGCCGAGCCCGCGGCGACGGCGGTGGCCGGGAACAGGCCCGCGCCGAGCGCGACTATGACCGCTGCGGCCGTGGCAGCCGCAGCGGATCTCCTGATGTTCTTCAAAGTTGTGACGTCCTCCCCGACCGGGGCCAGCTCTTGGCCAAAGCCCGGCAAACCAAAATGAAAGACAGGTGGACGTCATTTGATACAAGCGTGGACAAAAAAGATAGCCCTTGACCATGACATGGCCACGGCGCTATCCTGCGCAACTTCCCATCAGCTGACCATATGTCAACCGTATGTCCGTTAAAGCTTACTGAGAAATCGGACGCACCCGCACCAGCCCGCCGCGAGGCCATCCGCCCTCGCCCACGGGCACCCCCGGTCCGGCCGGCCGGAACGCACCGAGCCCCCGGCGCGGACGCCGGGGGCTCGGTAGCTGTGAAGTTGTCTGTTAAATGTTGCTACTTCGTCAGGTCCGGACCGGACGAGGCGACCTCGGCCGGGGTGTCCGCGACGGCCGACTTCTCCTCACCGCGGAAGGTGAACTTGGCCTCCTTGCCCTCACCCTCGACACCGACGACCACGATGTGGCCGGCCCGCAGTTCGCCGAAGAGGATCTTCTCGGAGAGGTGGTCCTCGATCTCGCGCTGGATGGTGCGACGCAGCGGCCGGGCACCCAGGATCGGGTCGTAGCCGCGCTTGGCCAGCAGCTTCTTGGCCTCGACGCTGAGCTCCAGGCCCATGTCCTTGTCCTTGAGGCGGCCGTCCACCTTGTCGATCATCAGGTCGACGATCTGGATGATGTCTTCCTCGGACAGCTGGTGGAACACCACGATGTCGTCGACGCGGTTCAGGAACTCGGGGCGGAAGTGCTGCTTGAGCTCCTCGCCGACCTTCGCCTTCATCCGCTCGTACCCGGTCGTGGAGTCACCCGTGGCCGCGAAGCCCAGGTTGAAGCCCTTGGAGATGTCCCGGGTGCCGAGGTTGGTCGTCATGATGATGACGGTGTTCTTGAAGTCGACCACGCGGCCCTGGGAGTCGGTCAGGCGACCGTCCTCCAGGATCTGCAGCAGCGAGTTGAAGATGTCCGGGTGGGCCTTCTCGACCTCGTCGAAGAGGACGACGGAGAACGGCTTGCGGCGGACCTTCTCGGTCAGCTGGCCGCCCTCCTCGTAGCCCACGTACCCGGGGGGCGAACCGAAGAGCCGGGAGACGGTGTGCTTCTCGGAGAACTCGGACATGTCGAGCGCGATCAGCGCGTCCTCGTCGCCGAAGAGGAACTCGGCGAGCGTCTTGGACAGCTCGGTCTTACCGACGCCGGACGGGCCGGCGAAGATGAACGAGCCGCCGGGGCGCTTCGGGTCCTTGAGGCCCGCACGGGTGCGCCGGATGGCCTGGGAGAGCGCCTTGATGGCGTCCTTCTGGCCGATGACGCGCTTGTGCAGCTCGTCCTCCATGCGCAGCAGTCGCGAGGTCTCCTCCTCGGTCAGCTTGAAGACCGGGATGCCGGTGGCGGTGGCCAGGACCTCGGCGATGAGCTCCTCGTTGACCTCCGCGACGACGTCCATGTCGCCGGCCTTCCACTCCTTCTCGCGCTTGGCCTTGGCCTGGAGGAGCTGCTTCTCGTCGTCGCGCAGGGACGCGGCCTTCTCGAAGTCCTGCGCGTCGATCGCGCTCTCCTTCTCGCGGCGCACGTCGGCGATCTTCTCGTCGAACTCGCGCAGGTCCGGCGGCGCGGTCATCCGGCGGATGCGCATTCGGGAGCCGGCCTCGTCGATCAGGTCGATCGCCTTGTCCGGCAGGAAGCGGTCCGAGATGTAGCGGTCGGCCAGGGTGGCGGCGGCGACCAGCGCGGAGTCCGTGATGGAGACCCGGTGGTGGGCCTCGTAGCGGTCGCGCAGACCCTTGAGGATCTCGATGGTGTGCGGCAGCGACGGCTCGGCGACCTGGATCGGCTGGAAGCGGCGCTCCAGCGCGGCGTCCTTCTCCAGGTGCTTGCGGTACTCGTCCAAGGTGGTGGCACCGATGGTCTGCAGCTCGCCGCGGGCCAGCATCGGCTTGAGGATGCTGGCGGCGTCGATGGCGCCCTCGGCGGCGCCCGCGCCGACCAGGGTGTGCAGCTCGTCGATGAACAGGATGATGTCGCCGCGGGTGCGGATCTCCTTGAGCACCTTCTTCAGGCGCTCCTCGAAGTCACCGCGGTAGCGCGAGCCGGCCACCAGGGCGCCCAGGTCCAGCGTGTAGAGCTGCTTGTCCTTGAGCGTCTCCGGGACCTCGCCCTTGACGATCGCCTGCGCCAGGCCCTCGACCACGGCGGTCTTGCCCACGCCGGGCTCGCCGATCAGGACCGGGTTGTTCTTGGTGCGGCGGGACAGCACCTGCATGACCCGCTCGATCTCCTTCTCGCGCCCGATGACCGGGTCGAGCTTGGCCTCGCGGGCGGCCTGGGTGAGGTTGCGGCCGAACTGGTCCAGGACCAGCGAGGTCGACGGGGTGCCCTCGGCGGGCCCGCCGGCCGTGGCCGACTCCTTGCCGCCGCCGGTCTGGTAGCCGGAGAGCAGCTGGATGACCTGCTGGCGCACCCGGTTGAGGTCGGCGCCCAGCTTGACCAGGACCTGGGCGGCGACGCCCTCGCCCTCGCGGATCAGACCGAGCAGGATGTGCTCGGTGCCGATGTAGTTGTGGCCGAGCTGCAGCGCCTCCCGGAGCGACAGCTCCAGGACCTTCTTCGCCCGCGGGGTGAAGGGAATGTGGCCGGACGGGGCCTGCTGCCCCTGGCCGATGATCTCCTCGACCTGCTGGCGCACGGCCTCAAGGGAAATCCCGAGGCTCTCCAGGGCCTTGGCGGCGACGCCCTCGCCCTCGTGGATCAGACCCAGGAGGATGTGCTCGGTGCCGATGTAGTTGTGGTTGAGCATCCGGGCTTCTTCCTGAGCCAGGACGACAACCCGCCGCGCGCGGTCGGTGAACCTCTCGAACATCGTTTATCGCTCCTCAGAGCGGTCGGGCAGTTCGGGGTCGGTCCCCGCCCTGTCCTTCCGCATGCTAGTCCCGCTCAGCGGCGCGGCCCACGGATTCACTCCCCGGTACGGGAGCGAGATGCTGCGCGACCATCCGACACCAATCCCAACCTGATGCTGGGAAACGGTGTTCCCACAGGTGGCCCGGATGCACCGGATACCGCTACGCCATCGGCGAACAAGAACCGCCGGGGCGGAGCCGGGCCGTCTCCGGCCGGTCACGCATGCTGCCCCTGGACGGGTCCGAGAACCCGTCCACCTGCATTCATACCCGGTATCGGGGCGCTTCTCGCGCAGTTTCCGCGGTGGCGGTGTTCGCCTGGCGAGAAGTCGCGTCGCGGCGACGGCGGTTCGGCACGGCCGGTGCGGCAGGTACGCCGCCCGGTGGTGCCGGCGTTACCGCTTCGCCCTTACAGCGTTGCACAGCTCGTGATTGTTCCGCCGCCCGAGCCCGCGCCCCGGACGCCCCCCGGTACCGGTGCTGCTGCGGCCCCCGGGGTGCGCGCCGCGGGGCGCGGAGGAGAGTCCTCCGCGCCCCGCGCGTGTGTCGTCGGCGCCGTGTGCGGCCGCCGGGGCCCCGCATCCGCTCCGGCGTTCCGGCGGCGCCGGGGTCAGGACGCGTTGGCCTTGTCGTAGGCCTCGCGGACGGTGCTCGGCACCCGGCCGCGGTCGTTGACCTCCATGCCCTGCTCCTTGGCCCACGCGCGGATCTTCGCGGTGTCCGGCGCGCTGCCGGAGGGGCGCGGCGCGGTGCCGCGACCCGGGCGCCGCGGGCCGGCGAGCCGGCCGCTCTGCTTGCGGCCCTTCTCCACGTACGGCGCCAGCAGACCGCGCAGCTTGTCCGCGTTGGCGCTCTTCAGGTCGATCTCGTAGGCAACGCCGTCGAGCGCGAACGTCACCGTCTCGTCCGCCGAACCACCGTCGAGATCGTCTTCAAGAATGACCTGCACCCTCTGTGCCACGGGCTTCCCTTTCCGCTAAACGACCCATTGCCTAAGGAAAGGAAAGCGCCTTTCTCCGGAAAACACAAACCCTTGACCGGCGCGGAGCCGCTCAGAGGTGCAGCAGCATGCGCGAGTTGCCCAGTGTGTTGGGCTTCACCCGCTCCAGGTCAAGGAACTCCGCGACACCTTCATCGTACGAGCGGAGAAGTTCTTCATAGACATCCGTAGCGATCGCCGCCGGGTCTGTCGTACCATCATCGGTTTCCTGAAGCTCACCGATCTCGACGAAACCGTGTTTCGCGAAGAACGGAACCTCGAACGTCAAGCAGAAAATCCGACGGACGCCGAGCCAGCGTGCGGTCTGCAGCAGCTTCTCCAGCAGCAGATGTCCGACCCCGAAGCCCCGGCAGGACGGATCGACGGCGAGCGTGCGGACTTCGGCCAGGTCCTCCCACATCACGTGCAGGGCGCCGCAGGCCACCACCGCACCGGTGTCGTCGCGTTCGGCGACCCAGAACTCCTGGACGGATTCGAACAGTGTGACTGTGGGCTTGTCGAGCAGAATGCCGTTGCGTGAGTAGGCGTCGATGAGCCCGCGTACGGTCCGCACGTCCGTGGTCCGCGCACGGCGGATGGTGACCTCCATGGCCGGGACGTTATCGTGTCGCGCCCGGCGGGGTCTCCCCGGTATCCGGTCCCGGCTCCGCGGATTCGGCGGGGGCCGGATCCGACGGGAACAGAGCGGCGACCCGCAAGGCGTCCCGCAGTGCCTCGCGCTGGCCGGGCGACATCAGGCCGAAGAAGTGCACCAGGGCCGCGGCCGGATTGTCACTGGTGGCCCACGCGTCGTTCATCAGCGCCGCGGTGTACGCCTCGCGGGACGAGACCGGTTCATATCGATAGGCCCGGCCGACCCGCTCGCGGCGCAGCCAGCCCTTTCTGTGGAGCTTGTCCAGGACGGTCATCACCGTGGTGTACGCGATTTCGCGTTCCGACTGCAGATCCAGGAGAACCTCGCGAACCGTCACCGGTCGGTTCCACTGCCACACCCGGGTCATGATGGCGTTCTCAAGTTCACCGAGTTGCCGGACCATAGTGCGGCCAGGATAGGGAGTGAATGGGGCAAATCTTGTGAAGTGCGCCAAACCGGCGCGCCGCCACCCCCGGAATCGGGAATGGCGGCGCGTCGGTGGTTCGGCGGCTGACGGTGTCAGTCGCGGGTTCGCTCGCGGGTCAGTCGAGGTCTTCCTTGGCCTTCTGGGCTCCGCCCTGGCTGCGGATGATGGCCCGCACCAGGAATCCGAAGCCGATCGCCATGACCAGCGGCGGCACGATCGCGCTGACGTAGTCCATCAGTCACTCCTCCTCGGTCTTCTCCGCCGTCGCGGCGGAAGCCTTCGCCTCCGGCTTCACCAGCGGGAAGAGCACGGTCTCCCGGATGTTCTTGCCGGTCAGCAGCATGATCAGGCGGTCCACCCCGAGGCCGAGGCCGCCGGTCGGCGGCATCGCGTACTCCAGGGCCCGCAGGAAGTCCTCGTCGATCTGCATCGCCTCGACGTCGCCGCCGGCCGCCAGCAGGGACTGCGCGGTCAGGCGGGCGCGCTGCTCGACCGGGTCGACCAGCTCGGAGTAGGCGGTGCCGATCTCGGTACCGAAGATCACCAGGTCCCACTTCTCGGCCACGCCCGGCACCGAGCGGTGCTGGCGGGTCAGCGGGGAGACCTCGGTCGGGTAGTCCTTGATGAAGGTCGGCCGGACGGCGTTCTCCTCCAGCAGGCGCTCGACCATCTCCAGCACGATCTGACCGTGGCCCCAGTCCTTGTCGAACGGGATGCCGTGGTCGAAGGCCAGCTTGCGCAGCTCCTCGACGCCGGTCTCCGGGGTGACCTCGACGCCCAGGCGGGCGGAGATGCCCGGGTAGACGGAGACCTCCTCCCACGGCTCGGCCAGGTCGATCTCGTGCTCCACGCCGTGCGCGTCCAGGCCCTTGATCACCGTGGTGCCCAGCGCGTCCCGGGCCGCGTTGACGATCGTCTCGCGGATCAGCTCGGCCTGGGTGTCGTAGTCGCCGTACGCCTCGTACGACTCCAGCGAGGTGAACTCCGGGTTGTGGGTGGAGTCCGCGCCCTCGTTGCGGAAGTTGCGGTTGATCTCGAAGACCTTCTCGGCGCCGCCGACCACCAGCCGCTTGAGGTACAGCTCGGGGGCGATGCGCATGTAGAGGTCGATGTCGTACGCGTTGATGTGCGTCTTGAACGGGCGGGCGTTGGCGCCGCCGTGCACCGGCTGCAGCATCGGGGTCTCGACCTCGATGTAGCCGCGGTCCTCGTAGGTGCGGCGGATCGAGCGGACCACCTTGCTGCGCAGGTGCAGGATCTCGCGGGCCTCGGGGTTGACGATCAGGTCGACGTACCGCTGGCGGACCCGGGCCTCCGGGTCGGTCAGGCCCTTGTGCTTGTCCGGCAGCGGGCGCAGGCACTTGGCGGTGAGCTCCCAGCGGTCCACCATCACGGACAGCTCGCCGCGCTTGGAGGTGATCACCTCGCCCTCGACGCCGACCTGGTCGCCCAGGTCGATGTCCGTCTTCCAGGCCGCCAGCCGCTCCGCTCCCAGCTTGTCCAGGGAGAACATCACCTGGAGGTCGCCGGTGCCGTCGCGCAGCGTGGCGAAGCAGAGCTTGCCGCCGGTGCGGGAGAGGATCACCCGGCCGGTGACGCCGGCCCGCTCACCGGTCGCGGTGTCGGGCTCCAGGTCGGGGTGCTTGGCGCGCAGGTCCGCGATGGTGCTGGTGCGGGGGAAGCCGACCGGGTAGGGGTCGACACCGGCCGCCCGGAGCCGGTCCAGCTTCTCGCGCCGGACGCGCATCTGCTCGGGAAGGTCGTCGGTCGCGGGGATGGGGCTCTGATCGCTCACCCCACAAGGGTAGCCAGCCACACACCGTGCTCCGCCACGGGATAACGCAGGAGGGGGACCGCGTCGGCGGTCCCCCTCCTCGGGCGCGGGCGGCTCAGCCGGTGCCGGTGGCGAGTTCGATCTCGTCGGGATCCGGGGCGGCCGGGGGCGCGGGGTGGGCGGGGGGCTTGGGGCGGCGCCCGAAGAGTTCGGCCGGGGTGGGCATCCGGTGCGGGCGGGGCGGGTTCTGGGGGGCGGTGGGCCGCTCGGCGGGGGAGTCGGTGCTGCTCATCGTGATCCGTCCTCCAACAGGGGTGGGGAGACTGCTCGGGGGTGCGGCGGGGCTCGGTACGACGACGAGGTGGCGGTGCTGCCCGGTGGTGAGGGCGAGCCGTTCGCGGACGGCGGCCTCGGCCAGCGCGTGGCAGCGGCCGGCCAGCCGGGAGCGGCGGGCGCGTTCGCCGTGGCCGCACGGCTGGCGGGTCAGCCCGCGCAGCGCGGTGAGGTCCTCCGGGCCGGGCAGGTAGCCGTCGGTCACGGCCTCCTCCAGGCGTTCCAGGTAGCCGGGGGCACTGCCGGGCAGGGCTGCCCGGTAGCGCCCGAGGTCGGCGAGCAGGAAGGCGCGCAGCCGGCCGCCCTCCTGGACGGCCTCGTCGATCGCCTCGGTCAGACGCAGCGCGTCCTGGACGTCCTCCGCCCACAGCTCGGCGCCCGGCCCGGCGAACACCGGACGGTCGGGGAGCTGGAGGTGGACGGGGACGGCGGGGTGCAGGGCTTGGGCGAGGGCGCGGCGCAGCACGCGGACTTCGTCGGCGCTGAAGGCCATGCCGCCGCGCGATCCGTGTGGCGTAGGCATGGGCTGACACTACGTGAGGAATATCCGATTTGTCGGTAGCGTCGCGCCGACGCCCCACGTTCGGCCCGGCGGAATCGGCCGCGGGGGTGGGGGAGGACGCGCGTCGGCGCCCCCCGGACGGACCGGGGGGCGCCGACGGTGGGCCCTGGGGGCCGGTCAGGCCGGGCGGTTGCGCTCGAAGACCAGGCGCAGGCCGATCAGGGTGAGCCAGGGCTCGTGCACGTCGATGGTGGAGGCCTCGCCGAGGACCAGGGGGGCCAGCCCGCCGGTGGCGATCACCTGGACGTCGTCCGGGTCCTTGGACAGCTCCTTGGCCATCCGGTCGACCAGGCCGTCGACCTGGCCCGCGAAGCCGTACAGGATGCCGGACTGCATGCCCTCGACGGTGTTCTTGCCGATCACGTTGCGGGGCTTGGCCAGCTCGATCTTGCGCAGTTGGGCGCCGCGGAGGCCGAGCGCCTCGACCGAGATCTCGATGCCGGGGGCGATCGCGCCGCCCACGTAGTCGCCGCGGGCGTTGACGGCGTCGAAGGTGGTGGCGGTGCCGAAGTCGACCACGATGCACGGGCCGCCGTACAGGTGGTTGGCGGCCAGGGCGTTGACGATCCGGTCGGCGCCGACCTCCTTGGGGTTGTCCATCAGGACGTGCACCCCGGTCTTCACGCCGGGCTCCACGATCACCGCGGGGACGTCGCCGTAGTAGCGGCGGGTCACCTCGCGCAGCTCGTGGAGCACGGCGGGAACGGACGAGCAGATCGCCAGGCCCTCCACCGCGGCCTCCCGGACCGCAGTGTGGTTGCCCATCAACCCCTGTAGCAGCACTGCCAGTTCATCGGCCGTGCGGCGCGAATCGGTCGAGATCCGCCAATGTTCCACCACGTCCTCGCCGTCGAACAGGCCGAGCGTGGTCTGGGTGTTGCCGACGTCGATGGTGAGGAGCATGGGGCGCTTTCTGCGAGTCGGGACGAGGGTCAGGCGCGCAGGTCGAGGCCGATGTCCAGGATCGGCGAGGAGTGGGTGAGCGCGCCCACCGCCAGGTAGTCGACACCAGTCTGGGCGACCTCGCGCGCGGTGGCCAGGGTCAGGCCGCCGGAGGCCTCCAGCTTCGCCCGGCCGGCCACCAGCTCGACGGCCTCCTTCAGCTGCGGGACGGTGAAGTTGTCCAGCAGGATCAGGTCGGCCCCGGCCGCCAGCACCGGCGGGATCTGCTCCAGGGTGTCGACCTCGATCTCGACCGGCAGGTCGGGGTAGGCGGCCTTGACGGCCCGGAAGGCCTCGGCGACGCCGCCGGCCGCGACCACGTGGTTGTCCTTGACCAGGGCGGCGTCGGACAGGGCCATCCGGTGGTTGGCGCCGCCGCCGCAGCGCACCGCGAACTTCTCCAGCGCGCGCAGGCCCGGGGTCGTCTTGCGGGTGTCCCGGACGACGGCGCCGGTGCCCTCCAGGGCGTCGGCCCAGGCGCGGGTCGCGGTGGCGATGCCGGACAGGTGGCAGAGCAGGTTGAGCGCGCTGCGCTCGGCGGTGAGCAGGTCGCGGGTGTGGGAGCGGACCGACAGCAGCACCTGGCCGGCCTCGACCCGGTCGCCGTCCTGGACGTGCCGCTCGACCTCGAACTCCTCCTCGCAGATCAGCGAGACGACCGCCTCGGCGATCCGCAGGCCGGCCACCACACCGGCCTGGCGGGCGGTGAAGTCGGCGGTGGCGACGGCCTCGGCGGGCACGGTGGCCACCGAGGTGACGTCCTCGCCGCCGGCCAGGTCCTCGGCCAGCGCCAGGGTGGCGATGTCCTCGACCTCGATCGGGTCCAGTCCGGCCTGCTCCAGCAGCTCGGCCAACTGCGGGTCCAGGCCGGTCTCGTAGCCCTCGCCGTCCCCGCAGGCGCAGCCGTCGCCGCAGCCGCCCTGGGCGTCGGCCAGGGGGAGTTCCTCGTGGGAGTGGGTCATGGTTCTACTGCTCCTCAGGGGTGCTGACGGGGTCGCCGGAGGCGGTGAGGGTGGTGATCAGGTGGCGCCGCCAGTGGGCGTCGTCGCGCTCGGGGAAGTCCTCGCGCCAGTGGCAGCCGCGGGTCTCCTCGCGCTGCGCGGCGGCCGCGACCAGCGCGGTGGAGACCAGCAGCAGGTTGGCGGCCTCCCAGGTCTCCACCCGCGGGTCGGCGGGCTTCTCCTCGGCGACGTGCGCGTGGGCCTGCTCGGCGAGCAGGGCCAGCCCGGCGGCGGCGCCGGCCATCGAGGCGGCCGAGCGCAGCACGCCGGCGCCGCGCGACATCAGCCGCTGGATCTCGGCGCGCGACTCGGGGGCGGGCAGCGGCACCGGCCGTGCGGCGCGGGCGGCGGCGACGTCCACGGCGCGCTCGGGCAGCGCGCCGTGGCGGTGCCGGTCGGCGAGGTCGGCGGCGATCCCCTCGGCGAAGACCAGGCCCTCCAGCAGCGAGTTGGAGGCCAGCCGGTTGGCGCCGTGCACCCCGGTGCAGGCGACCTCGCCGCAGGCGTACAGGCCGGGGACGCTGGTGCGGCCGTGCCGGTCGGTGCGGATGCCGCCGGAGGCGTAGTGCGCGGCCGGGGCGACCGGGATCGGCTCGGTGACCGGGTCGATGCCGTGCGCGCGGCAGGAGGCGAGGATGGTCGGGAAGCGCTGCTCCCACATCTCGGCGCCGAAGTGCCGCCCGTCCAGGTACATGTGCTCGGCGCCCTGCTCCTGCATGCGCCGGGTGATCGCCTTGGCGACGATGTCGCGCGGGGCCAGTTCGGCCAGCTCGTGCTGCCCGAGCATGAAGCGGGTGCCGTGCGCGTCCACCAGGTGGGCGCCCTCGCCGCGGACCGCCTCGGAGACCAGCGGCTGCTGGCCCTCGGCCTCCGGGCCGAGCCAGAGCACGGTCGGGTGGAACTGGACGAACTCCAGGTCGGTGACGGCGGCGCCGGCCCGCAGGGCGAGCGCCACGCCGTCGCCGGTGGAGACCGCCGGGTTGGTGGTGGCGGAGAAGACCTGGCCCATGCCGCCGGTGGCGAGCACCACCGCGCGGGCCCGGACGGCGCCGACGCCGTCGCGCTGGCCCTCGCCCATCACGTGCAGGGTGAGGCCGGCGGCGTGCCCGTCGGCGTCGGTGAGCAGGTCGAGGACGAGGGCGTGCTCGATCAGCTCGACGCCGGGGTCGCTGCGGACGGCTTCCACCAGGGCTCGCGATATCTCGGCGCCGGTGGCGTCCCCGCCGGCGTGCGCGATCCGGCGGCGGTGGTGGCCGCCCTCGCGGGTGAGCAGGATCTCGCCGTCGGTGCCGCGGTCGAAGGCGGCGCCGACGGCGATCAGCCGGCGGACGGCGTCCGGGCCCTCGGTGACCAGGGTGCGCACGGCCTCCTCGTCACAGATCCCGGCGCCGGCCACCAGGGTGTCGTCCAGGTGCTGCGCGGGGGTGTCGCCCTCGCCCAGGGCGGCCGCGATGCCGCCCTGGGCCCAGCGGGTGGAGCCGTCGTCCAGCATCGCCTTGGTGACCACCATGGTCCGCAGACCGGCCTTGCGGGCGTTGAGGGCGACGGTGAGGCCGGCCACCCCGGAGCCGACCACGACCACGTCGGTGGTGGCGGTCCAGCCGGGGGCCGGGGCGGTGAGGCGGTGCGTGGCGGACATGGCGTCAGTGGCTCCTTCAGCGCGCGGCGGTCGGGGCCGCGCCGTTGCCGTCACCGTACGCCTCGTCGCCGCGGAGCAGTCCGGTGCCCTCCGGGGCCTCGGCGGGGTCGCCGCCCAGGCCGGTGATCCGGTTCCGCTCGTCCACGAAGACGATGCTCGGTGCGTAGCTCTTGGCCTCGGCCGTGTCCATCTGCCCGTAGGCGATGAGTATGACCAGGTCGCCGGGGTGGACCAGGCGGGCGGCGGCGCCGTTGATGCCGATCACGCCGGAGCCGCGCGGGCCGGCGATGGTGTAGGTCTCCAGCCGGGCGCCGTTGTTGATGTCGACGATGTGGACCAGCTCGCCGGGGAGCAGGTCGGCGGCGTCGAGCAGGTCCTCGTCCACCGTGACGGAGCCGACGTAGTGCAGGTCGGCCTGGGTCACGGTGGCCCGGTGGATCTTGGACTTGAGCATGGTGCGGAGCATTGCGGGTCACGCCTCCTGTGAGTGCATGCCTAAAGGGGAGCTCTTACCGAACGGTTCCGTGCTGGGTGGCCGGCTGCCCAGGTCCTGTCCGGCCGGACAGGACCTAGCGGCAGATGACGTGGACGTTGTCGATCAGGCGGGTGGAACCCACCGTCGCGGCGACGGCCAGCACCGCCGCGCCCTGGAAGTCGTCCGCCGCTTCGCTGAAGTCGTGCGGGTCGACCAGGGCGAGGTAGTCGAGGTTGATGCCTTCGGCCGCGTCCAGGACCGCCGAGGCGGCCTCGCGGACGGCCTTCGGGCCCTGGGCGGCGGCGTCCCGGCCGGCGAACAGCGCCTTGGAGAGGGCGAGGGCCTGCTCGCGCTCGTCGGCGGAGAGGTAGCGGTTGCGCGAGGAGCGCGCCAGCCCGTCCTCCTCGCGGGCGGTCGGCACCCCGACCACCTCGACGTCGAAGTCCAGGTCGGCGACCATCCGCTGGATGATCGCGAGCTGCTGCGCGTCCTTCTCGCCGAAGAACGCGAAGTCCGGGTCGGTGATGTGCAGCAGCTTGGCGACGACGGTCAGCACGCCGTCGAAGTGGCCGGGGCGGGTGGCGCCCTCGAAGCGCTCGCCCATCGGGCCGGCCGACAGGCGCACCTGCGGCCGGCCGTTCGGGTACACCTCGTCGACGGAGGGCGCGAACACCACGTCGGCGCCGTTCTCCTCGGCCAGCTTCACGTCCTCGTCCAGGCTGCGCGGGTAGCGTTCCAGGTCCTCGGCCGGGCCGAACTGCAGCGGGTTGACGAAGACCGTCACCGCGACCCGGCCCTCCTGACCGACCTGCTTGCGGGCGGCCCGGATCAGCGCGGCGTGGCCCTCGTGCAGCGCGCCCATGGTCATCACGACGGCGTTGTCGACCGGGCGCTCGTCCGGCCAGAACGCGGCCTCGAAGTCGTCCACGGTGCGGGTGACGACGGCCCGGTGGACCTTCGGCGCCCGCTGGGTCCTGACCGGCTGCTTTCCGCGTGCCATTAGCGATTCTCCTCGTTCAGTACGTCCAGCAGCGCCGCCGCCGACGCTTCGTCGATCGTCCCGTTGGCGAGCGCCCGCTGCGCGGTGGCGCGGGCCATCGCGCGGTAGGCTGCCGGGATGTCCGGGGACACCGTACTGAGCTGCGCCAGGTGGCGCCGCACGGTGCCCGCGTCGCCCCGGGCGACCGGGCCGGTGAGGGCCGCGTCGCCGGAGCGCAGGCTGTTGTCCAGGGCGGCGCCGAGCAGCGGGCCGAGCAGCCGGCCGGGCTCGGCGACGCCGGCCGTGCGCAGCAGGTCCATCGCCTGCGCGACCAGGGTGACCAGGTGGTTCGCGCCGTGCGCGAGGGCCGTGTGGTAGAGCGGGCGGACCTGCTCCGGCACCCACTCCGGCTCGCCGCCCATCTCCACCACCAGCGCCTCGGCGACCGGCCGCAGCTCCTCGGGGGCGGTCACCCCGAACGGGCAGCCGGCCAGCCGGTCCAGGTCGACGGAGGTGCCGGTGAAGGTCATCGCCGGGTGCAGCGCCAGCGGCAGCGCCCCGGCCCGGGTGGCGGGCTCCAGGATGCCGACGCCGTGCGCGCCGGAGGTGTGCACCAGCAGCTGCCCGGGGCGGACGGCGCCGGTCGCGGCGAGGCCGGCCACCAGGTCGGCCAGCGTGTCGTCCGGCACGGTGAGCAGCACCAGGTCGGCGGCGGCCAGCACCTGCGGCGGGGTGACGATCCGCACCCCCGGCAGCAGTGCCTCGGCGCGGCGGCGGGAGGTGGCGGACACCCCGGAGGCGGCGACCACGGTGTGCCCGGCGAGCTGCAGGGCGGCGCCCAGTGCCGGGCCGACCCGGCCGGTGCCGACCACGCCGACGGCCAGCCGGGCCGGGCGGTTGCCGGGGTCGGCCGGGTCGTCGGGGTAGCTCGGGTGGTTCGGGTCGTTCAGGTGGCTCGGATCGCCGAAGCCGTCGGCGAGCGGGGCGAACCCGCCGTCGGCGGCGTGGTCGGCACTGTCGGACGTGTTCACGGCCCGGCCCTCGTCCTTAGCTCCTCGTTCCGGTCCTCTTCGGGTACCGGACGTACCGGCCCATTCTACGGGCGCTCAGCCGGTCCTCCACGGGGTGCTCCACGGGGTCCTCCACGGGACGCCCGGGGGTGCCCGGGGCCGCTCAGTCCGTCGCCCCGGCCCGGATCAGCCCGGCCTCGTAGGCGAGCACCACGGCCTGGACCCGGTCGCGCAGGCCGAGCTTGGCCAGGATCCGGCCGACGTGGGTCTTCACGGTGGCCTCGGAGAGCACCAGCCGGGCCGCGATCTCGCCGTTCGACAGCCCCTGGGCGACCAGCAGGAACACCTCCCGCTCCCGCTCGGTCAGCGGCCCGAGGGCGTCCGAGCCGGGCGCGCTCTGCGGGGTCGGCAGCACCTCGGCGAAGCGGTCGATCATGCGGCGGGTGGTGGTCGGCGCGACCACCGCGTCCCCGCCGTGCACCGCGCGGATCGCGGCCACCAGCTCGGTCGGCGGGACGTCCTTGAGCAGGAAGCCGCTGGCGCCGGCCTTGAGCGCGGCGAAGGCGTACTCGTCCAGGTCGAAGGTGGTCAGGATGAGCACGTGCGGGGCGTTGGGTACGGGGCTGCCGTCCTCGGCCAGGCAGATCCGGCGGGTGGTCTGCACCCCGTCCAGGCGCGGCATCCGCACGTCCATCAGGATCACGTCCACCTGGGTGTGCCGCAGCTCCTCCAGGGCCCGGGCGCCGTCGCCGGCCTCGGCGACGATCTCGATGTCGCCCTGCGACTGCAGGATCATCCGGAAGCCGGTGCGCAGCAGTTCCTGGTCGTCGACGAGCATCACGCGGATGGTCAAGGTGGCTCCTTCAGGGGGCGTCGGGGGGACCGGGGGGTTAGTGGGCCGCCTTGAGCGGCAGGATGGCGCGGATCCGGAAGCCGCCGCCGGGGCGGGGGCCCACGTCGAGGCTGCCGCTGACCATGCCGACCCGCTCGCGCATGCCGATCAGGCCGTGGCCGAGGCCGTCCGCGCCGCCGACGGCCAGTTGCTCGTCGGTGCTGCCGCGGCCGTCGTCCTCGACCAGGACGGCCAGCTCGCGCTCGCCGAAGTCGACCGCGACCCGGGCGTGCACGTCGGGGCCGCCGTGCTTGCGGACGTTGGTCAGCGCCTCCTGGACGATCCGGTAGACCGTCAGCTCGACGCCGCGCGGCAGCTCGCGCGGATGCCCGGAGGTCGCGTAGTCCACCTGCAGCCCGGCCGTGCGGACCTGCTCCAGCAGCTCCGGCAGCTCCTCGACGCCCGGCTGTGGCACGTACTCCTCGGCGGTGTCGGCGGTGCGTAGCACGCCCAGCAGGCGGCGCATCTCGACCAGCGCCTGCCGGCCGGTGGACGCGATCGTGCCGAGCGCCTCCTTCGCCTGCTGCGGCGAGTTGTCGAGCACGTACGCGGCGCCGTCGGCCTGGACGATCATCACCGAGACGTTGTGTGCGACCACGTCGTGCAGCTCGCGGGCGATCCGGGCGCGCTCGGCGGCCACCGCCACCTTGGACTGGGCGTCCCGCTCGCGCTCCAGCCGGGCGGCGCGGTCTTCCAGCTCGGTCAGGTAGGCGCGGCGCACCCTGGTCAGCCGGCCCCATGCCCAGCACAGGATGAACGGGGTGCTCATCAGCAGCGTGATCAGCGCCGCCTCGCCGAAGGAGTACGGGCGGGTGTGGTAGTCCCCGGCGCCGTTGGCGACCGTCTTCAGCGGGTGGAGCTGCCAGAACACCAGGGGCCCGGCGGCCAGCCCGGCGACCAGTGCCAGCCGGGACGTCCACTTCTGGCCGAAGGCGGCGCCGGTGTACGCGAACACCAGGTAGGCGAGGGAGGAGGCGGCCGGGAGGACGTCGGCGGCCACCTGGCCGAGGCCGAGGCCGGTGGCGGCCGCCACGGTGACGTCGGGGAAGCGTCGGCGGAAGACCATCAGCGCGGGCAGCAGCACCGCGATCAGGATCTGTGCGTCGAAGCGCCAGCCGTCGCTGAAACTGTCGTTCGGCAGCAGGCCGACGAAGAGCACCATCGCAGCCCAGGCGGCGTCGACCACCACGGGGTGACGGCGGAGCCAGGCGTTGAGTCGATGCACGTCTCCAGCCTAGGCAGTCACCTGGCGTGTTCAGGTCCGCCGGTAGGGCGATCCGTCCTACTCCGTAGGTCGGAGACGCACCGTACCGGTGGGGAGGGCGCGCCCGGCTGCGGGTAGCGTCCCGCGCTATGACTTGGATGCGGTGGGCGCCTGCCATGGAGCAGGCCCTGTACGACCCGGACGGCGGCTTCTACCGCAGGTCGGAGGGTCCGGCAGGGCACTTCCGCACCTCGGTGCACGCCTCGCCGCGGTTCGCCCGCGCGGTGGCCCGGCTGCTGCTGGAGGTTGACGCCGCCCTAGGCCGTCCGGAGGAGCTGGCCCTCGTCGACGTCGGGGCCGGGCGCGGTGAACTGCTCACCGGGGTGCTGGCCGAACTGCCCGGCGAGGTGCTGGCGCGGCTGCGCCCGTACGGCGTGGAGATCGCGCGGCGCCCGGCGGACCTGCCGTCCACAGCCCTGTGGACGGACGAGGTGCCGCGCGGCGTCACCGGGCTGCTGTTCGCCAACGAATGGCTGGACAACGTGCCGCTGGACGTCGGCGAGGTCGACGACGGCGGGGTGCTGCGCTACCGGGAGGTGGACACCGCGACCGGCGGGGAGCGGCTCGGCGGGCCCGCCTCGGCGGCCGACGCGGCCTGGGCCGAGCGCTGGTGGCCGGTCGGGCACCCCGGGGACTCCGTGGAGTTCGGCGGCACCCGGGACGCCGCCTGGGCGCGGGCCGTCGCCGGGCTGGAGCGCGGCCTGGCCGTCGCCGTCGACTACGGGCACACCGCCGACCGGCGCCCGCTGTTCGGCACCCTGACCGGCTTCCGGGGCGGCCGCGAGGTGGCGCCGGTGCCGGACGGCTCCTGCGACGTCACCGCGCACGTCGCCCTGGACTCCGTCGCCGCACCCGGTCTCCACAGCCTGTGGACAACCCAGCGGGACGCCCTGCGCGCCCTCGGCGTGAGCGGCGCCCGGCCGCCGCTCGCGCTCGCCTCCACCGACCCGGCCGGCTACCTGCGGGCGCTCGGCGGGGCCGGCGAGGGCGCCGAACTGACCGACCCGGCCGGGCTCGGCGCGTTCGGCTGGCTCGCCCAGGCCGTCCGCATGCCGGTACCGGAGGCCCTGGCCGCCCTGCCGGGGTGGCAGACTCTGACCCCATGAGGGAGACCACGGTCGGCATCGGGGCGGGAGCCGAGAACTTCACCGGCGAGGCGGGCACCACCGACATGGTGCTCAACATCGGCCCGCAGCACCCCGCCACGCACGGCGTGCTGCGGCTGCGGCTGGTGCTCGACGGCGAGCGGATCATCACCGCCGAGCCGGTGATCGGCTACATGCACCGGGGCGCGGAGAAACTGTTCGAGGCCCGCGACTACCGGCAGATCATCATGCTGGCCAACCGGCACGACTGGCTCTCCGCCTTCGGCAACGAACTCGGCGTCGTCCTCGGCGTCGAGCGGATGCTCGGCATGGAGGTCCCCGAGCGGGCGGTGTGGATCCGCACCCTGCTCGCCGAACTCAACCGGGTGCTCAACCACCTGATGTTCCTCGGCTCCTACCCGCTGGAACTCGGCGGCATCACCCCGATCTTCCACGCCTTCACCGGCCGCGAGGACCTCCAGCACGTCCTGGAGGAGGCCTCCGGCGGGCGCATGCACTACATGTTCAACCGGGTCGGCGGCCTCAAGGAGGACCTCCCGGCCGGCTGGCTCGGCCGCGTCCGCACCGCCGTCGCCACCGTCCGCTCCCAGCTGCCGGTCTTCGAGGACCTCGTCCTCGGCAACGAGATCTTCCGCGCCCGCACCGCCGGCGTCGGCATCCTCACCCGGGCCCAGGCCCAGGCGTACGGCGTCAGCGGCCCGATCGCCCGCGCCAGCGGCCTCGACCTCGACCTGCGCCGCGACGAGCCCTACCTCGCGTACGACTCCGACGAGCTGCGGCAGGTGCTCACCGTGGTCACCCGCGAGGAGGGCGACTGCCTGGCCCGGTTCGAGTGCCTGCTGGAGCAGACCCTCAACTCGCTGGACCTCGCCGTCGCCTGCCTCGACAAGATCGCCACCCTGCCGCCCGGCCCGGTCAACCAGCGGCTGCCCAAGGTGCTCAAGGCCCCCGAGGGCAGCACCTACTCCTGGACCGAGAACCCGCTCGGCATCAACGGCTACTACCTGGTCTCGCGCGGCGACAAGACGCCGTGGCGGCTCAAGCTGCGCTCGGCGTCCTTCAACAACGTCCAGGCGCTGACCGAGCTGCTGCCCGGGACGCTGGTCGCGGACATGGTGGCGATCCTCGGGTCGATGTTCTTCGTCGTCGGGGACATCGACAAGTAGGGCCCGGCCCTTCGCGGGCCGGGCCTGCGCAGGTCCCGTGCTTTTCGGGCCCGGTGCTTCCCGGGCTCAGCCCTTCTTCGGCCGCTTGGCCGGGTCGGCCGGGTGCGGGGCCACCTTGCGGTCGCCCTTGGTGGCGATCCGCTCCGCGCACAGGCCGGCCAGCACGTCGTACGCCGCCTTGCCCATCAGCTCGGTCAGCTCGGGGCGGTAGCTGACGTACACCGGGTCCGGCCCCTGGTGCGCCGCCGGGCTGCCGGTGCACCACCAGTGCAGGTCGTGGCCGCCCGGGCCCCAGCCGCGGCGGTCGTACTCGCCGATCGAGACCTGGAGGTAGCGGGTGTCGTCCGGCCGGTCGATCCAGTCGTAGGTGCGGCGGACCGGCAGCTGCCAGCAGACGTCCGGCTTCGTCTCCAGCGGCTCCCGGCCCTCCTTGAGCGCCAGCGCGTGCAGCGCGCAGCCGGCGCCGCCCGCGAAGCCGGGGCTGTTCACGAAGATGCACGCCCCGCCGACCCGGCGGGTCTGTCGGTCGCCGTCCTCGTCGAGCATGGTGATGCCGCCGTCGGACGTGATCCGGCCCGCGGCGTCGGTGCCGTGCGCGAAGTTCTCCCACAGCTCGGGCGTCAGCCGCGCCGCGTGGCCGAGGACGCGCTTCTCGTCGTCCTCGTCCGAGTAGTGCGCGCCCAGCGTGCAGCAGCCGTCCGACTCGCCGCGGCCCTCGCGGATGCCGTGGCAGCCCTGGCCGAAGACGCAACCCCAGCGGGAGGTCAGCCAGGTGAGGTCACAGCGGAACACCTGCTCCTCGTCGTCGGGGTCGGCGAACTCGACCCAGGCGCGCGGGAAGTCGAGCGGGACCTCGTCACGGGGGATCCCGCCGAGCGGGCTCTCGCCGCGCAGGGTCGGCATCGCCAGGTCGACGGGGGCGGGGGAGGCCTTGGACTTCTTCTTGGACGTTTCTGCTGGTGCCACCCGGCAAGGGTAGAGCCTTCGGGCCGGCCGGCCGGGACCCGTCCGGGTGATCCGGGGTGCGCCGTGGCGTCGGCGAGGGCCGGCCGACCGCAGGCTGGAGGGAACCAGACGGCGCTGTCGGGTTGTCAGATCAGTTTGATGATCTCGCGTTGACCCGTATTGGATGCCCTGGAACACCCCGGATCACCACTGGAGCACCGAGCCGTGACCGCCTCGCCCCGCGCCGCCCACACGGCCGTCCTCGCCGCCCTCGCGGTCCTGGCCGCCGGGTGCGCCTCCGCGCCCGCGCTGCGGGCCCGGACGGCCGCCGCCGCTCCGCTGTGCGACGCCCCGGTGGTGATCGGTCACCGGGGCGCCCCGCGCAACGCCCCCGAGAACACCATGGCCTCCTTCGAAACCGCCCTCGACCAGGGCGCCGACTGGCTGGAGACCGACGTCCAGACCACCAGGGACGGCGTCCCGGTGCTGATGCACGACCCCACGGTGGACCGCACCACCAACGGCAAGGGCGCCGTCGCCGACCTCACCGCCGCCCAGATCGCCGCCCTGGGAGTGACCGTCGGCCCCGGCCCCACCGAGCCCGTCCCCACCCTCCAGGAACTGCTCAAGCGCCTCTCCGACAGCAACGCCACCCTGCTGATGGAGATCAAGTGGCAGCGCGCCGAGGACGTCACCCGGATCGCCCGGATCGCCGCCGCCAGCGGTGCCAGGGTCGTCCTCTACTCGTTCTCGGCGGAGCACCTGCGCCAGGCCCACGCCGCCGCGCCCGCCCTGCCGGTCGTGCTGATCCAGGGCTCCGCGATCGCCGAGGACCCGGGCGACCTGCCGCTGCGCGGCATCGCCCTGGACGCGGCGCTGGCCAGCGCCTCCCGGATCGCCGCCGAGCGCAAGGCGGGCCGCGAGGTGTACGTCTGGACGCTCGACGACGAGGAGTCCTGGCAGCTGATGTCGGCCCGGGACGCGGACGGCCTGATCACGGACACCCCGGGCCGGGCCCGCCGCTGGGTGGACACCAACTGCCGCCCCGAGCGCCGGGCCGGACCGCGCGGCCACTGAGGGCGTCCGGTCGCCGGAGGCGGGGTACGGGCGGGACCAGTGTGAAGACGGTCGAGACCGGTTTCGCCCGGGGCCGGATCGCGTAGCGTGGAGAGTTATGCGACTCGGTGTACTCGACGTAGGTTCCAACACCGTCCACTTCCTCGTGGTGGACGCCCATCCGGGTGCCGCCCCGCTGCCCGCGTACTCGCACAAGGCCGAGCTGCGGCTGGCCGAACTGCTCGACGACGACGGCGCGATAAGCGAGGCAGGCGTCGAGCGGCTGGTCGGCCACATCGCCTCGTCGCTGCGGGTCGCGGAGGACAAGGGCGTCGTCGACATCCTGCCGTTCGCCACCTCCGCCGTCCGGGAGGCCGCCAACGGCGAGGAGGTGCTGCGCCGGGTCGCCACCGAGACCGGGGTGGAGCTGCGGGTGCTGTCCGGGCAGGACGAGGCCCGGCTCACCTTCCTGGCCGTCCGGCGCTGGTTCGGCTGGTCCTCGGGCCGACTGCTCAACCTGGACATCGGCGGCGGCTCGCTGGAGATCGCCTGCGGTCAGGACGAGCAGCCCGACGTCGCCTGCTCGCTGCCGCTGGGCGCCGGCCGGCTCACCGCCCGCTGGCTGCCCGGCGACATCGCCGACCCGGAGGGGCTGCGCGGGCTGAGACGCCACATCCGGGCCGAGATGGCCACCGTCGTGGGCGAGGTCGCCCGGCTCGGCGCGCCGCAGCACGCCGTCGCCACCTCCAAGACCTTCAAGCAGCTGGCCCGGATGACCGGCGCCGCCCCCGCCGACGCCGGCCCGTACGCCGACCGCCGGCTCACCCGCAGCGGGCTGTCCGCCTGGCTGCCGCGACTGTCCTCGATGACCGTCGAGGAACGGGCGCGGATCCCCGGCGTCTCCGAGGGCCGCGCCAAGCAGCTGCTGGCCGGGGCACTGGTCGCGGACGCCGCGATGGACCTGTTCGGCCTCGACGAGCTGGACGTCTGCCCGTGGGCGCTGCGCGAGGGCATCATCCTGCGCCGCCTGGACGCCATGGACGGCGCCGCCGACCGCCGCCGCCCGGCCCTCACCCCGTAGGGCCCGCGCGCCGCAGGGCTCCACACCGTGGGCCCCATGGCCCGTCCGGCGGCTCCCGCCGGGGCCGGCCGGGGATCCGGTCCCGTTCGGAGCGCGGTCCGCTTACGCTGTCTCCCGTGGCGCAACCAGCGGGTGAGGACGGGACGCGGGAGGGCCGCGCTCCCGGGGACGGGCAGCCGCGGCCGGACGGCCCGCGCCGCAAACTCGGCAAGGCCGTCAAGGGTGCCACCGGGGCGCAGGCCGCGAAGGCCGTCGAGGCGGCCCGGCGCACCGGGCGCAAGAGCGCGGCGCGCAAGGCCGCCGAGCAGCCGTCCGTGCCCGAGGCGAAGACGCCCGCGGGGGACACGTCCGAGGCGAAGACGACCGCCGGGACGAAGCCTGCCGGGACGAAGCCCGAAGCGAGGAAGCCCGAAGCGAGGAAGCCCGCCGGGGCGAAGCCCGAAGCGCGGAAGCCCGGGACGCGGAAGGCCGCCGCGACAGCCGCCCCCCGGGAGACCCGTACCGCCCGGGCCGCCGGCGCCGCCAAGGCCGCCGTCCAGTCGGTGCGCTCGGTCAAGGCCGCCCGGCGCGACGCCGCCCGCCCGCCGCTGCTGCGCACCACCGACCGGCTGGTGCTGCCCTCGCACCCGGCCCTGCACATCCCCGACACCAAGGTGGTCCTGTCCACCGCGTCGGTGTACCCGGCGGGCACCGCCGTCGCCTTCGAGCTGGCCGCCAAGCTCGGCTACGACGGGGTCGAGGTGATGGTCTGGAACGACCCGGTCAGCCAGGACATCGACGCCCTGCGCCGGCTCTCCGACGCCCACCAGCTGCCGATCCTGGCCGTGCACGCGCCCTGCCTGCTGATCACCCAGCGGGTGTGGACCACCGACCCGTGGACCAAGCTGGTCCGGGCCCGGGCGGCGGCCGAGAAGCTCGGCGCGAGCGCCGTCGTGGTCCACCCGCCGTTCCGCTGGCAGCGCCAGTACGCCCGGGACTTCGTGACGGGCATCAACCGGATGGCGGGCGAGACCGACGTCCGCTTCGCGGTGGAGAACATGTACCCGTGGCGCTACCGCGACCGCGAGGTGCTGGCCTACGCGCCGGGCTGGGACGTCACCGACGAGGAGTACCGGCACTTCACCATCGACCTCTCGCACGTCGCCACCTCCCGGATCGACGCGTTCGCCATGGTCGAGCGGATGGGCGACCGGCTCGCCCACATCCACCTCGCCGACGGCAGCGGCTCCGGCAAGGACGAACACCTGATCCCGGGCCGCGGCAAGCAGCCCTGTGCCGAACTGCTGGAGCACCTGGCCCGTACCGGTTTCGACGGCCACGTGGTGCTGGAGGTCAACACCCGCCGCTCCGCGTCCCCCGCCGAACGCGAGGCCGACCTGGCCGAGGCGCTCGCCTTCACCCGCTTGCACCTGGCCACCCCCTCGCGCGTACGCTGAGGAGCCGCGCCCGGCTGGGTGCGAACTTCCTTGGGTAGGGGGAGAGATGACGGATCAACAGGGCTTCCGGGAGATCGCCGAGAGCTTCGGCGGGGTTGCCGCCGAGTACGACCGGGGCCGCCCCGGCTACCCGGACGGGCTGTTCGAGGCGCTGGAGCGGTTGTCCGGCCGCAGCCTCAAGGGCGCCCGGGTGCTGGACATCGGCGCCGGCACCGGCATCGCCACCCGGCTGCTGGCCGCGCGCGGCGCCGACGTCGTCGCGGTGGAGCCCAACGCGGGCATGGCCGCCCAGTTCCTGGCCTCCTCGCCGGGCCTGCCGCTGGTCAGGGCCGGCGGTGACGAACTGCCGTTCCACGACGACTCCGCGGACCTGATCAGCTACGCCCAGTCCTTCCACTGGACCCGCACCGAACGGGCCATCCCCGAGGCGATCCGGGTGCTGCGGCCCGGCGGCGCCCTCGCCGTCTGGTGGAACGTGCACGACGAGACCGTGCCCTGGGTCCGGGCCCGGGTGGAGCGGCTGAGCGCCGCGCTGCCCAACTACCACGGCTACGGCCGGGTCGCCGAGTTCACCGCCCTCCTCGCCCCGGCCGGGCTGACGGTCGAACGCGCGGTGCTGCGCTGGGAGCGGCGGGCCACCGTCGACCACGTGCTCGACGACCTGGTCTCCCGCTCGTTCATGGCCGCGCTGTCCCCCGCCGAGCGCGAACCGGTGCTGGCCGTCGAGCGGCAGGCGATGATCGCCGAGTTCCCCGACGGCTGGGTGGTCGAGCCCTACGTCCTGGAGCTGGCGGTGGGGATCACCCCGGCCTGACCTGCGCCTTGCCCGACCCGCGCCCGGACGGCCCGCCCGCGTGCCCGCATCGCGGACGGACCGTCCGCCGCCTGGACGGCGGGCGTAGGCTCGGTAGCCACAGCGGCCCCCGCACCCTCCTACCGGCGGGGCGCCGGCGAGAGCCCCGAAGGAGTGGAGCACAGTGCCCGAGCTGAGGTCCCGTACGGTCACCCACGGTCGCAACATGGCAGGCGCCCGGGCGCTTCTCCGGGCCGCCGGCGTAGCCCGCGAGGACTTCGGCAAGCCGATCATCGCGGTCGCCAACTCCTTCACCGAGTTCGTCCCGGGCCACACCCACCTCCAGCCGGTCGGCCGGATCGTCTCCGAGGCGATCAAGCAGGCGGGCGGCATCCCGCGCGAGTTCAACACCATCGCCGTGGACGACGGCATCGCGATGGGCCACGGCGGCATGCTCTACTCGCTGCCCTCGCGCGACCTGATCGCCGACTCGGTCGAGTACATGGTCAACGCGCACTGCGCCGACGCGCTGATCTGCATCTCCAACTGCGACAAGATCACCCCGGGCATGCTGATGGCCGCGCTGCGCCTGAACATCCCGACCGTCTTCGTCTCCGGCGGCCCGATGGAGGCCGGCAAGGCCACCCTCGTCGACGGCACCGTGCGCAGGCTCGACCTGATCGACGCGATCTCCCAGGCGGCCAACGAGAACGTCTCCGACGAGGACATCGCGATCATCGAGGAGAACGCCTGCCCCACCTGCGGCTCGTGCTCCGGCATGTTCACCGCCAACTCGATGAACTGCCTCACCGAGGCCATCGGCCTCTCGCTGCCCGGCAACGGCTCCGTCCTCGCCACCCACACCGCCCGCAAGGCCCTGTACGAGCGGGCCGGGCGGGCGGTCGTCGAGATCGCGGACCGCCACTACGGCCAGGACGACGCCTCGGTGCTGCCCCGCGCGATCGCCACCCGCGCCGCCTTCGAGAACGCCATGGCCCTGGACATCGCCATGGGCGGCTCGACCAACACCATCCTGCATCTGCTCGCCGCCGCCCAGGAGGCCGAGCTGGACTTCGACCTGCGGGCCATTGACGCCGTCTCCCGCCGGGTGCCCTGCCTGTCCAAGGTCGCGCCCAACGGCTCGTACTACATGGAGGACGTGCACCGGGCCGGCGGCGTCCCCGCCATCCTCGGCGAGCTGTACCGCGGCGGAATGCTCAACGAGGACGTCCACACCGTCCACTCCGACTCGCTCGCCGAGTGGCTCAAGACCTGGGACGTGCGCGGCGGTTCGCCCTCCGCCGAGGCCGTCGAACTGTGGCACGCCGCCCCCGGCTGCGTCCGCTCCGCCGAGGCCTTCTCGCAGTCCGAGCGCTGGGAGTCGCTGGACACCGACGCCGCCAAGGGCTGCATCCGCAGCGTCGAGCACGCCTACTCGCTCGAGGGCGGCCTCGCCGTCCTGCACGGCAACCTCGCCGAGGACGGCTGCATCGTGAAGACCGCCGGCGTCGACGAGTCGATCTGGACCTTCAGCGGCCCGGCCGTGGTCGTCGAGTCCCAGGACGACGCCGTCGAGGCGATCCTCGCCAAGCGGGTCAAGGAGGGCGACGTCGTCGTCATCCGCTACGAGGGCCCCAAGGGCGGCCCGGGCATGCAGGAGATGCTCTACCCGACGTCCTTCCTCAAGGGCCGCGGCCTCGGCAAGGCCTGCGCGCTGGTCACCGACGGCCGCTTCTCCGGCGGCACCTCCGGCCTGTCCATCGGCCACGCCTCCCCGGAGGCCGCCTCCGGCGGCACCATCGCCCTGGTCGAGGACGGCGACACCATCGCCATCGACATCCCCGGCCGGAGCATCTCCCTGGAGGTGCCCGACGAGGTCCTGGCCGAGCGCCGCCGCGCCCTGGAGGCCGCGGGCGGCTACCGCCCGAAGAACCGCGACCGCCAGGTCAGCCAGGCCCTGCGCGCCTACGCCGCGATGGCCACCTCCGCCGACAAGGGCGCCGTCCGCGATGTCACCAAGCTCGGCTGAGCCCCGCGGCACCGCAGCACCGCAGGAGCCGTCCCGCAGGCCGGGGCGGCTCCTCGCGCGTTGGGTGATAATCGACCCCGTGAGCGAGCAGCCCCCCACCCCCGCACCCAAGCCCGCCGGCGCCCCCGAGCCGGAGCCGATCCGCTGGTTCGGCACCAGCTGGGTGAACCGGGACAACGGCTACTGGCTGCGCCGCGTCGCCGTGTCGGCCGGTGCGCTGGTCGCGACCGCCGTCGCCGTCCTGCTGCTGCGCTTCGGGGTCGAGGGCGTCGCCCTCTCCGACGGCGGCGGCTTCCTGAACGGGCTGCTGACGGCCGCGATCGCGGTCTGCTCGATGATGTGCGTCATGCGCACCTGGAAGGTCCTCACCGAGGGCAAGGACCAGCTGAGCGGCTGGATGGCCGAGGACAAGTCGCTCGGCGCGGTCTGGCTCATCGGCGGCGCCGGCAGCCTGGCCGCCTACTTCGCCCGCAGCCTGGTCGAGGCCCCCGGCGAGGCGGTCAGGCGCTCCTCGTACGAGCGGGCCGTCGCCCAGTACGAGAAGCGCCAGGCGGGCCGCAGCGGCCGGCCCGGCGCCAAGGCGCCGGGCCGGGGCAAGCGCCGGGGCTGAGCCTCAGAGGCGGCTGGCCGCGCCGCACTCGTCGCGGGTCGACAGGTCCTTGCGGCGGTCGTACGGGTCGGTCGTGGGGCCGGTCGGACGGCTGCCCGGGGCGTCCGGCGACTGCGCCGCGAACTGGTCGAACTCCGGGTGGTAGTAGCCGTCGTAGACGTCGCAGGACGAGTTGGCGGACTCCGACCCGCCGCCCTCGCCGAACACGAGCTTCTTCGGGTTGACCCGGTAGCGGGCCGGGTCGTAGAAGCGGAAGTTCTCGACCCGGCGCACGATCGTGCGCGTGGTCCAGGTGTCCCCGGCCACGTCGGCCGCCGGCACCAGCAGACCCACCGGCACCAGCAGACCCACCGGCTTGGCCGTGCCGTCCTTCGGCGCGGCCGGCTTCGTCGGCGGCTGCCCGCCCGTCGGCGGCTGGGGTGACGCGGCGCGCTTGGCGGCGTCCGGGCCGGGGCGCATCGCGTACACGTAGCTGAAGTCGGCGTGGACGAGGAGGCCCTTGTCCCCGTCGCCCTCGAAGGTGATCCGGCCCTGCACCTTGACCGTGTCGCCCACCTGGACGGCCTCGCGCTGGTCGAAGCGGCTGAACCAGGTGGTCGGGTCGGTGTCCTTGGCGGGGTTGGCCAGCGCGTTGATCGCGCGGTCCCGGTCCTCCCGGTCCAGCAGCGCCAGGGCGGCTTCCGGCCGGCCGCCCGCGATCACCTGCGGGTCCAGGTTGGCGGCGGTCAGGTAGTCCTTGACCAACTGCAGCTGGGTACCGACCTGTTCGGCGGAGAACACGCCGGTGGCCCGGGCGTCGGGCAGGACGAAGGCCTCCGCGCCGCTCGGCCAGCCCTCGGCGACGGAACCGGCCCACGGGTGGTCCACGGTCGGCTGCTGCTCGTCGACCTTCGGCGGCGCGGCGGTCGGCTGGGCCGTCTCCGGGGCGACGGTGGGCACGGGGGTATGGGCGTTCGAGGAGCCCCCGCCGTAGTGGTCGGAGTACCAGCTGCGCAGCCCGTCGAGGTTCAGGGCCGCGAGCAGCACCGCGATGGTCAGCACGACGTACAGCGGCGCGCGCCAGTCCAGCCGGCGGCGGCGCGGGCGCGGGTTGCCCCAGGGGTCGGTCACCGGGGGCTTCGGCGTGCGGCCGAACCGGCGGCCGGCCTTGGCCGGGCCGTCGTTGACCGAGCGGCGGCCGCCCGGGTCGACCGGCGGGGTGTGCTTCCATCGGGCGGCCAGCATCCGGGTGCGCCCGGACTGCTCGGTGACGGCGGCCCCCTTGACGAACTCCTCGTCCAGGACGAGGTCGGCGAACGGGTCCTTCTCACCCGCTCCGGACGGGTCGGACCCGCCCGGCTCACGGCCCTCGGCGGGGCGCGGTTGTGGATCTTCGGCTATCGGCATCGCGCCAGTATGCCGACGGGGTGTGACGATTCGTCGATCGGGGGCACACCTTGTGGTGAACTCGTGCGCGGGCGCGGCGATCCGTCCCGGTCTGTTCCGTTCTATTCCGTTCCGTTCCGTTCCGGCCGGGTCCGGTCGAGTCCGGGCCGCCCTGCGGGGGCGTCAGTCCTTGGTGCGGGCCTGCTTCACCGACCCCACGATCCCGGCGACGGCCAGCAGGATGCCGGCCGGCAGCAGCGCCAGGAAGAACGCGCCGAAAAGGCCCGCGTCCCCGAGCAGCAGCTGCGCCAGCATGTCCAGCACCAGCAGTCCGCCGGCCGCCGGGAGGGCCGACTGCCACGGGTGGTCGTTCGCCCAGCGGCGCAGCCGCCGTTCGGAGGTGTCGCGGCGCAGCTGCCCGCCGACGGTGCCGACCAGGAAGAAGAAGAACAGGGCCCAGCCGGCCGGCCCGGCCAGCATGCCCAGTGACCAGTGCCCGGAGATCGCGTCGATCCCCAGGGCGGTCGCACCCACCACCGCACCGACCCCCGCGGCCGTCCGCCACGGTCCCACGGTCGCCGAGGCGACGGCGAGTTGCCGGTTCTCACGTCGGGACATTTCGTCGTGTGCCATGACTCCACGGTGCTCCCGCGCGGCGCCGGAGGCCATAGGGGAAACCCCCGAGATTCTCCCTAGGGACGAGGTCGGGCAACTCGTCGTCGACCACGGGCTGGACGGTCCCGGCGGGTGCCCCCGTGCGGTGCGAGGATGGCCGCAGTACCGAGGTAAGGAGCGGCCATGGGCGCCAGCGCAGCACACGGACAGAAGATCGCCTTCCTGGGCACGGGCAAGATCGGCGAGGCCCTGCTCTCCGGCCTGCTGCGGGCCGGCAAGGACCCGGCGGACGTCCTGGTGACCGCCCGCCGCCCCGAGCGCGCCGCCGAACTCGCCGCCCGCTACGGCGTGGTGGCCGCCTCCAACGCCGAGGCCGCCAAGCTCGCCGACACCCTGATCCTCGCCGTCAAGCCGCAGGACATGGGCACCCTGCTGGAGGAGCTGGCCCCGCACGTCGGCGCGGACCGGCTGGTGATCTCGGCCGCGGCCGGCATCCCCACCGCCTGGTTCGAGGAGCGGCTGGCGGCCGGCACCCCGGTGGTCCGGGTGATGCCCAACACGCCGGTCCTGGTGGACGAGGGGATGAGCGTCATCTCCGGCGGCTCGCACGCCACCGAGGAGCACCTGGAGCGGGCCGAGGAGATCTTCAGCTCGGTCGGCAAGGCGCTGCGGCTGCCCGAGGCCCAGCAGGACGCGGCCACCGCGCTCTCCGGCTCCGGCCCGGCCTACTTCTACTTCCTGGTCGAGGCGATGACCGACGCCGGCATCCTGCTCGGCCTGCCCCGGCAGGTGGCGCACGACCTGATCGTGCAGTCCGCGATCGGCGCCTCGGTGATGCTGCGCGACTCCGGCGAGCACCCGGTGAAGCTGCGCGAGGCCGTCACCTCCCCGGCCGGCACCACGATCGCGGCCATCCGCGAGCTGGAGAACCACGGGGTGCGGGCCGCGCTGCTGGGCGCCCTGGAGGCGGCCCGGGACCGCTCCCGGGAGCTCGCCTCCGGGGGCAAGTAGCCGACTGGGTAGGCTCGACGGCATGGCCTACGACCTGGTGATCTTCGACAACGACGGTGTCCTGGTGGACAGCGAGCCGCTCTCCAACCGGGTGCTGGCCGCGTACCTGACCGAACTCGGCTACCCGACCACGGTCGAGGACTCCTACCGGGACTTCATGGGCTGCGCCGCCCACCGCATCCACGACGTGATCGCCGAGCGGCACGACGGCGCGACGTTGCCGGAGGGCTTCGACGAGCTGTTCCACGGCCGGGTCTTCGACGCGTTCGGCACCGAGCTGACGGCCGTCCGGGGTGCGGAGCAGCTGCTGAAGGAACTGCGGCAGCGCTCCGTCCCCTACTGCCTGGCCTCCTCGGCGCACCACGTGTGGATCCGCACCGCGCTGGACGTCACCGGCCTGCGCGGGTACGTCGCCGAGGAGCGGATCTTCAGCGCCCAGGACGTCGGCGTGGGCAAGCCCGCGCCGGACCTCTTCCTGCACGCCGCCCGTACCCTCGGCGTCGACCCGGCCCGCTGCCTGGTCGTCGAGGACAGCCCCAACGGCGTGCTGGCGGCCCGGGCCGCGGGCATGGACGTGTACGGCTACACCGCGCTCACCGACCCGGCGAAGCTGACCGCCGCCGGGGCCACCGGGCTGATCGCCGACCTCTCCGAGGTCACCGTCCTGCTCTGACCCGCCCTGCTCTGACCCGCCCTGCTCTGACCCGTTCCGCTCTGACCCGTCCTGTCCCGACCCGTTCCGCGCGGCCTGGTGCCCGACGGAGGAAAGTCCCTGCGCGACCCCTCCCGCAATCGCGGTCCACCGCCTACGCTCTCGCCAACATCGTCGTACCGGCCAGTAGCGAGGTCCGTCATGAGTGCCGCGTCACCCGCGATCCCGCCCGGCCTGCGCGCCGGGCGGGCCGCGCTCGCCGTCAGCTTCCTGCTCCAGGGCACCACCTTCGCGCTGCTGGTCACCTGCATCCCGGAGATCCAGCACCGGTACGGGCTGAGCGACGCGCTGCTGCCGCTGTTCCTGGCCGCGGTGCCGATCCTCGCCGGGGTCGGCTCGATCACCTCCGAGCAGCTGGTGAAGCGCACCGGCGCGCGGGCCGTGCTGCGGGTCGTCCAGCCGCTGGTCTGCCTCAGCCTCGCGGGCGCCGGCCTCGGCGACACGCTCTGGCAACTCGCCGTCGCGCTCGGGGTGTTCGGCCTGCTGGTGGGCGCGCTCGACGCGAGTATGAACATGCTGGGGGTGGGCCTGCAGCACCGCTACGGCCGCTCGATCATGATCGGCTTCCACGCCGCGTTCAGCCTCGGCGGCATCCTCGGGGCGGCCCTCGCCGGCCTCGGCTCGCACTACGACCTCGGCCTGCCAGTGCTGTTCGGCACGGCCGCGGCGGTGATCGTCCCGCTGGCCCTGCTGACCGGCACCCGATTCGCCGGACCGGCCGAACTCGGGGACGCCGTACGGGAGGCCGCCGAGGCCGCCGCGCGGTCCATCCCCTGGCGGCCGCTGCTGCCGCTGTGCCTGGCGATGGCGTTCGCGTACATCGCCGACGCCTCGGTCTCCAACTACAGCGTCAAGTACCTCACCGACGGCCTGGGCAGCGCCGCGGACGTCGCCAAGCTGTCCTACCTCGGCTACATGGTCGCGATGCTGCTGGGCCGCGCGCTGGGCGACCGCGCCGTGCAGCGCTGGGGCGCCGTCCCGGTGGTCCGGGCCGGTGCCGGGCTGGCCGCGCTCGGCTTCGCGCTGGCCGCCGCCGCGCCCACCGCCTGGGTGGGGATCGCCGGTTTCACCGTGCTCGGCTTCGGCATCTGCGCGATCATCCCGCAGGTGTTCGCGGCCGGGGGCCGGCTGTTCCCGGCCGACTCGGACGCCGCGGTGGCCCGGCTGAACCTCTTCAACTACGTGGGTTTCCTGATCGGTTCGCCGCTGGTCGGGACGATCGCCGACGCGAGTTCGTACCGCTGGGCGCTGCTCGCCCCGATGCTGCTGGTGCTCGCCGTCCTGCCGCTGGCCGAGCGCTTCGCCCCGGCGCCGGCGCTCGCCCCCGCCAGGGTGTGACGGGGGCGAGCTGGGGCGGGAAGGGAGGTCAGCCGATCACGGTGGCCAGCTCGGGCAGGCCGTTGGCCCACAGCTGGTCCTTGATGCCACCGCCCGACTGGTAGTACTCGTAGTAGACGTACGGTGCCCAGTTCAGGGTGTACGGCCCGGTCCAGGTCGGGGCCGAGGTGATCTGGACGGTGACCGCGACGGTGCGGGTCTCGCCCGGGGCGATCGGCGCCCGGAAGTGGAAGTTCGCGTTGTTCCCGCCGAAGGCGCAGTCGGTGGAGTCACCGGAGCACCCGGTGACCGTGAACGCGCCGGCCTGCTGGTTGGCCGGCCAGATCGGCTGGATGTACTCGTAGGCGAAGTAGATGTCGGTGGTCTCGGTGTTGGTGAGCGAGAGCGTCAGGGTCAGCTGGTCGCCCGGTGCCGCCGTCTTCTTGTCGACGGCGAACGAGCTGCCGCTAACCGCGGCGGAGGCCGGCTGGGCGGCAAAGAGCAGGCCAAGTCCCAGTAATGCAGCGAGAATTACCCCAAGGCGTTGCGCGCTGAATGGCTTCATGGCGGAGAGGATATGAAGTCGTGAAGGTTTTGTCTGTAGGGCCTCCGCAGGGGCCCTGAGCCCCGCCCCCGGCGCGCCCTGGACAAGGCCCGGCCACCCCCACCCGCTACGGTGGAGGCCATGCCCGACGCCGAGCGTGACACCCCCTGCGGCCTGCACCTCTTCTGGGACGAGGCCGTCACCGCCTACGACTTCGGCCCCGGCCACCCGATGGACCCGACCCGGCTGGCGCTCACCATGCGCCTGGTCGAGGCCCTCGGACTGGACGCCGGGCCCGGGGTGACGGTGCGGGCCGCACCGCCCGCCGGCGAGTCCACCCTGCGGCTGGTGCACACCCGGGAGTACGTCGAGGCGGTCAAATACGCCGCCGCCCACCCCGACGAGTCGGATCCCCGGCACGGGCTCGGCACCGACGACAACTGGGCTTTCCCCGCAATCCATTCGGCCTCCGCGCTGATCGCCGGTCAGTCCGTGGCCGCCGCCGAGGCGGTCTGGCACGGGGAGACCCCGCACGCGGTGAACTTCGCCGGCGGACTGCACCACGCGATGCCCGCCAAGGCCTCGGGCTTCTGCGTCTACAACGACCCGGCGCTGGCCGTCGCCCGGCTGCTCGAACTCGGCGCCGAGCGGGTCGCCTACGTCGACGTGGACGTCCACCACGGGGACGGCGTCCAGCAGGTCTTCTGGAACGACCCCAGGGTGCTCACGATCTCGCTCCACGAGCACCCCGCCACGCTCTTCCCGCAGACCGGCTGGCCCACCGAGACCGGCGGCCCGGACGCCCCCGGCTCCGCCGCCAACCTGCCGCTGCCGGCCGGCACCGGCGACGCCGGCTGGCTGCGCGCCTTCCACGCCGTGGTGCCCGAACTGCTCACCGCCTTCCGCCCGCAGGTCCTGGTCACCCAGCACGGTGCCGACACCCACCTGGAGGACCCGCTCGCCCACCTCGCCGTCACGCTGGACGCCCAGCGGATGATCGCCGAGGAACTGCACGACCTCGCCCACCAGCTCACCGGCGGCCGCTGGATCGCCACCGGCGGGGGCGGCTACGCCGTCGTGGACGTCGTCCCGCGCACCTGGACCCACCTGGTCGCCACCGCCGCCGGACGGCCCGTCGACCTGGCCACCGAGACCCCCGAGTCCTGGCGCGCCGAGGTCTACCGCCGCACCCGCCGGCCCGCCCCGCTGCGGATGACCGACGGCGCCCGACCGGTCTGGCGCGACTTCGACGCGGGTTACGATCCGGCCGACCGACTCGATCAGGCCATCCTCGCCAGCCGCCGCGCGGTGTTCCCCCACCTCGGCCTCCTGGCCTGAGACCGGCCTCCCGGCCCAGGTGCGGGTGGGCCGTGCGTATGCCCGCTCCCGCGTTCCGCCGAGTGACTACGTACTGCAACAGTCCTATCTCTCACCGTACGAGGACCGCACCTCCCCTCTTCCCACTGGTACCACCCATAACTACTCTGGGGATACACGTGTGCCGGTGGAGTCACCGGAGGGGAAGCCGGTGCCTTGCACACGGGTGAAGGGTCGGGTGATGGTCATGAGTTCCGGCGAACGCCCCTTGCAGGAAGTCGTCTTCCTGACCGTGGCGGAGGTTGCCTCGGTCATGCGGGTGTCGAAGATGACGGTGTACCGGTTGGTGCACAGCGGAGAGCTGCCGGCCATCAGGGTCGGGCGGTCCTTCCGGGTGCCCCAGCAGGCGGTGCACGAGTACCTCAAGGAGTCCTACGTGAGGCTTGAGAGCGCGTAGTTCCGGGTGGGCGGGGGTGGGGCCGCAGCTGCGGATCCCACCCCCGTTCGCCGGGGATTCCCCGCGAGTTTCCCGGTCACCGGGAGCACGATTACGGCCCAGGGCCCGTGGACGGTAGGCTAGGCCGTCCGTCAGTCGTATGGACTCCGTCTCTCACGGGCGCGAGTCTCAGTGAGCGAGGGTTGTTCCGTGGGCTCTGTCATCAAGAAGCGTCGCAAGCGTATGGCCAAGAAGAAGCACCGCAAGCTTCTGAAGAGGACCCGCGTTCAGCGTCGCAACAAGAAGTAAGCGCCCCCGGCCGCGCTCAGCGCGCCCGGCGCTTCCACCGCCCGTCCAGGCCTCGGCCTGGGCGGGCGGTGTCGTTTCACGGCCCGGCAGGGCGGCGCGGTACGGTGCACGCAGGCCGCTCGGGCCGAGGGAATGGGGTGCACACCGTGGGCGTGGTCGTGCTCGTCACCGGCGTGGCACGCCATCTCGGTGCCCGCTTCGCCGCCGAGGTCCGCCGCCGTCCGGGCGTGGACCTGGTGGTCGGCGTGGACGTGCAGCCGCCCCGGCTGCCGGTCGAGGAGCCGGACGGACCGGCCGCCGAGTACCGCTTCCACCAGCTCGACCTGCGCCGCCCGGCGGTCTCCCGGGTGATCGCCGAGCACCGGGTCGACACCGTGGTCCACCTCAGCGTCAGCGCCACCGGCCTGGGCTCCACCAACCGCTCCGCGGTGAAGGAGTCCAACGTCATCGGCACCATGCAGCTGCTCGGCGCCTGCCAGAAGGCGCCCGGGGTGCGCCGGTTGGTGGTGAAGTCGACCACCGGCGTCTACGGCTCCGCGCCCCGCGACCCGGCGGTGTTCACCGAGCGCATCCAGCCGAAGAACCCGCCCGGCGGCGGCTTCGCCAAGGACGCGGCGGAGGTCGAGGGCTACGTCCGCGGCTTCGCCCGGCGCCGCCCGGACGTCGCGGTGACGGTCCTGCGCTTCGCCAACATCGTCGGCCCCGCCGCGGACACCCCGCTCAGCGAGTACTTCGCGCTGCCCGTGCTGCCGACCGTCCTCGGCTACGACCCCCGGCTGCAGTTCGTGCACGAGGACGACGCCGTCGCGGTGCTCTGCCGGGCCGCCGCCGAGGCCGAACCGGGCACCGTCAACACCGGGACCTTCAACGTGGCCGGGGAGGGCGTCCTGCTGCTCTCCCAGTGCGCCCGCCGGCTCGGCCGGCCGACCGTGCCGCTGCTGCTGCCCGCGGTCAGCTGGATGGCCGGGCTGGCCCGGCAGACCCGGCTGCTGGACGTCTCGCCGGAGCAGCTGCGGCTGCTCACCCACGGCCGGGTGGTGGACACCACGCGACTGCGCGAGACGCTCGGCTACCGCCCGGCGTTCACCACCCCGGAGGCCTTCGCCGACTTCGCCGCCGCGCAGGGGTCCGGCCTGCTGCCGCCCGAGCGGCTGGCCGCCGTCACCGACCGGCTGGCCGCCCTGCTCGGCCCGGTGCGGGCCCCGGCCGCCGGCGTCCCCACCGTCCGTACCGACCGCCCCCGCCGACCCAGGAGCTGAACCCGCGATGAGTGCCGCAGCCGAGAACGCGCCGGGCGAGGCCAGGGTCATCCCGATCGAGTCCGCCCCCAGCTGGACCTCGCCCGACGACCCCGGGCCCGCCGACCGGCCCGCCGACCGGCTCGCCGACGCCGTCGGCGGGGCGCTGTCCGGGCAGCTCGGTTCGGCGGCCACCCGGCTGTTCGGCAAGGGCTGGGAGGGCCGGGCCGCGGACGGGCTGGCCTTCCTGCGCCGCCGGATCACCGGCGACTACGAGGTGGACGAGTTCGGCTTCGACCGGGAGCTCACCGAGGAGGTGCTGCTCGCCCTGCTGCGCCCGTTGTCCGAGAAGTACTTCCGGATCGAGGTCCAGGGCGTCGAGAACATCCCGGCCGAGGGCGGCGCGCTGATCGTCGCCAACCACTCCGGGACGATCCCGCTGGACGCCCTGATGACCCAGGTCGCCATCCACGACCACCACCCGCACCACCGGCACCTGCGGATGCTCGCCGCCGACCTGGTGTTCGTGCTGCCGGGCGTCAACGAGCTGGCCCGCAAGGCCGGCCACACGCTGGCCTGCAACGAGGACGCCCAGGCGCTGCTGGAGCGCGGCGAGGTGGTCGGGGTCTGGCCGGAGGGCTTCAAGGGCATCGGCAAGCCGTTCGCCGAGCGGTACAAGCTCCAGCGCTTCGGGCGCGGCGGCTTCGTCTCCTCGGCGCTGCGCGCGAAGGTGCCGATCGTGCCGTGCTCGATCGTCGGCGCCGAGGAGACCTACCCGATGATCGGCAACGTGAAGACACTGGCCCGGCTGCTGGGCCTGCCGTACGTGCCGATCACGCCGACCTTCCCGTGGCTGGGGCCGCTGGGCGTGCTGCCGCTGCCGACCAAGTGGACCATCCGGTTCGGGGAGCCGATCGCCACCGACGGGTACCCGGCGGAGGCGGCGGACGACCCGATGCTGGTCTTCGACCTGGCCGACGAGGTGCGCGAGACGATCCAGCACACGCTCTACAAGCTGCTGGTGCAGCGCCGGTCGGTGTTCTTCTAGGTCTCCCGCGACCCCTGGGTCTCCCGTGGCCCCCGGAGCACAGGAGACCCGCGAGGGACGGCCGAGGGCCCCGGCGATCCTGGAACTCCAGGGATCGCCGGGGCCCTGCGCCGTCCGGTCGGCTGCCGGTCAGCCGCCGAGGAGCCGCAGCCCGGGCAGCAGGCCCGGGATCAGCGGGGGCACCTCGACGCCCTGCGGCTGGCCGGCGGCCGGGGCGCTGGGCGTGCCGGAGGGCTGCTGCGGTGCCTGCGGCGGGGCCGGGACGGCGCTCGGCGAGGTCTTGCCGCCGGTGAGCCCGCTGGTGAGGTCCCCGACGAGCCCGTTGACGGCGTCCGGCGCGCTGCTGGGCAGGGTGCTGGGCAGGCCGCCGCCCTTGGCGCCGATGCCGCCGGGCGTGCTGGCGCCGGTGCTGGCGGGGGCCCGCTCGGTGCCGCCGGGGCGGTTGTTGCCGCCGCTGGTCGCGCCGGTGCCGCCACCCTGGGCCGGGCGTTCGCCGGGCGCGGTGCCGGAGCCGTTCGCCGGGGTGTCGGCGGGGGCGCCGCCGGTGGCCGGGCCGGCCGTGTCGCCGCCCGCTCCGGTGCCGGCCGGGCCACCGCTCTTGGCGGTGGGCTGGGCCAGGCGCAGGGGCGCGACGTCCTCGCTTATGTCGTCGAAGAGCTGGTCGACCAGGTGGGCCTGCTGGGTGAGCTGGACGGGCAGCTGGCCCGCCAGTTCGGTCCAGCGGCCGTCCTCGCCCTGGGCGAAGCCGGCCAGGGCGCGCATCGGGCCGAGCGAGCCGTTGCTGCGGTAGACCGAGCGGAGCAGCTCGCGGCCCTTGATGGCGTCGGCGTGCATGTCGTCCAGCGCGCGGCGGACCCGTTCGACGGTGCCCGGGCTGAGCCCGGTGGCCGGGCCGGGGTGGCCGACCAGGGTCTTGGCCTCGCCGAGCCTGGTGGCGGCGTTGTCGAGCAGCAGTTCGCCGCGTTCGGAGTCGGTGTCCGCCAGGTCGAGCCTGAGCCCTTCGAGGCCGCGCTTCATGCCGTACAGCGTGTCCCCGGGGAGGGCGTTGGAGCTGGCGGCGGCGGCGCCGGCGAGGCTGCCGACGGCCAGTCCGGCGACCAGTCCGCCGATCGCGAACCGGCGGCTCCAGCGGCCGCGCGGCGCCGTCCGGATGGCCCGGTGCCGGCGTTGGCGGGGCACTGTGGCGCCCGGTCCGCCGGCGAAGGCCTGCTCGAACGCGGCCATCAGCTGCGCGCGTTGGACGGTCCGTACCTCCGGGTCCAGCGCTGGTCCGGGCATCGCGCCCAGTGCGTCGGTCAGGCCGACCAGTTGGGCCATCGCGACCGAACCGGCGCCGGTGGCAGCGGTGTTGGCCGATTCGGCGTCCGCTGCGCCGCGCTGCTCCGCCCGGTGGGCCTCCAGCGCCTCGGCGAAGGCCTTCGCCCGTCGGTGCTCCAGCACGTTTGCCGTCACGGGCCACACCTCCCTTCGTCGTTGTCGACACCCCGGCCTGCCGGACGGTTGCCTCGGCGGGCCAAAGCCACTCCATCGGGTGACAGGTCGCAATTCGGCTTGACCGTACGCCTGGTGGGGACTTGCACGCTGGCCAACGAGTGGTGTGGGCGGTGGGTTACGCGCGGCTGATCATCGGATCGACCGTTCACCCGGACGTGTCGGTCGGGTACGGATGGTGACGGCCCGTCGGGCCGCCCGCCGGCTATGCCTCCCCCGGTCACCGCGGCCTCACCGGGCGTCCGGCGGCAGCAGCCGGGCCAGGGTGCGGACGGCGCGGTACTGGAGGGTCTTGATGGCACCCTCGTTCTTGCCCATGATCCGCGCGGTCTCGGCCACCGAGAGCCCCTGGAGGAAGCGGAGCGTCACGCACTCCTGCTGCTGCGGGTTGAGCCGGTGCACCGCGTCCAGCAGGGCGGCGTTGGAGAGCGACTCCAGCACCGACTCCTCCGGGCTGCGCTCGCACTCGTTGGAGTCGAGCATCTCGCCGGTGGTCACCTCCAGCCGGAAGCGGCTGGACTTGAAGTGGTCGGCGACCAGGTTGCGGGCGATGGTCACCAGCCAGGCGCCGAAGTCCCGGCCCTGCCAGGTGAAGGTGCCGATCCGGCGCAGCGCGCGCAGGAACGTCTCGCTGGTGAGGTCCTCGGCGGTGGCCCGGCTGCCGACCCGGTAGTAGATGTAGCGGTAGACGGTGTCCGCGTAGTGGTCGTAGAGCCGGCCGAAGGCCTCGCTCTCGCCGGCCTGGGCCCGCTCGACCAGCTCCATGATCGGGTTGTGCTCGGTCTCGTAGCCGGGGCTCGGCGCGGTCCGGGCGCGGCCGCGGCCGACGCCGGTGCTGCCGGTGCGGCCGCGCGAGCCGGTGCCGGTGGAGCCGGCAGCGGTGGTGCGCAGCGCCAGGCCGGAGCCGTGCGGGTGGCCGAACGGGGCGCCGGCGGGCACGAGTTGGGGCGAGGCGGCGAGCTGGCTGCGGAGCAGGTTGCGCAGCAGGTCCAGGCCGGTGGAGATCTGCCGGTCGGCGACGGGGCGGCCGCGGAGGCCGGTGCGGGGGCGCAGGGGCGCGGACGACGGGCGGGAGGGTGCAGGCGCGTCGTTCCGGACGGGTGGGTACACGGGACTCCCAGAGGCAGAACTGTGGACGGATCACCTCCGCCTGCGCGGAGAGCACTCCCGCGCCGCCCGTTCGAGCGGGGCGCGTGGGTGACGTGCATCCAGGAGAGAATAACGCTTTGTGCAATGACAGCTACACCGTGTGGTCGAAGTGGTCGTTTGGGATCCATTTATCGCGCATATTCGGCTGACTCTGACCGGACCTGCCATCGTTCATCCGGCTCAACGTGACCGTTCGGGCGCCCAGGGTGACCAATTCGGCGGTCCGGCCGGTGGTTTCCCAGTCTTGAGGCCTGGCAACCCCCGACTTTCCCGGTCTGGCGAACGATCAGAACCGGTCACCGGCTGACAGGTTCGCTCATTGGGCCGGAAAGCCGTACCGGAAACGGGAGTTCGCCCGTACGAGGGGCCAGGTCAGAGGCCTGGTTGACGGCCGGCCACCCGCGCGGGAAGGCCGTGGGGAGGGCGCGGACAGGCCCGGCGGCGGGGGTGCGACCGGGGGTGGCGGGAGCCCGTCAGGCGCAGCGGCGGCGGCGGTTCAGGGCCACCCCGGCGGCCGCCGCACCCGCGAGCACCCCGAGCGCGGCCGCCGCCGGCAGCCCCACCCGGGCCGCCTTCCGGCCGGTCCGGAAGTCCCGCACCCGCCAGCCCTGGGCCCGGGCGTGGCGGCGCAGCGCGCCGTCCGGGTTCACCACGTACGGGTGGCCGACCAGCGAGAGCATCGGGATGTCGTTGGCCGAGTCGCTGTACGCGGCGCAGCGGTCGAGGTCCAGCCGCTCGTGCCGGGCCAGCGCGTGCACCGCAGCCGCCTTGGCCGGGCCGTGCAGCAGCTCGCCGACCAGCCGGCCGGTGTACAGGCCGCCGTCGGCCTCGGCGACGGTGCCCAGGGCGCCGGTCATGCCGAGCCGGCGGGCGATCACCCGGGCGACCTCCAGCGGGGCGGCGGTGACCAGCCAGACCCGCTGGCCGGCGTCCAGGTGCATCTGGACCAGGGCGCGGGTGCCGGGCCAGATCTTGTCGGCCACGACCTGCTCGAAGACCTCCTCGCAGATCGCCTCCAGGTCGGCGGTGCGCTTCCCGGCGACCAGGCCGAGCGCGGTGTGCTGGGCGTCCGAGATGTGCTCCGGGTCCTCGGCGCCGTTCAGCCGGAACCAGGCCTGCTGCCAGGCGAACCGGGCGATGTCGCGGCGGGTGAGGAAGCCGCGCCGGTAGAGGCCGACCCCGAGGTAGAAGATCGCGGCCCCGCGCAGGATGGTGTTGTCGCAGTCGAAGAACGCGGCGGCGCGCGGGTCGCCCGGCTCGGGGGTGTGGTTCTCGGCCGGGGCCTTGGGCGCCTTGCCGGGCCTGCCCGCGGCGGGCGCGGCGCTCTCGGTGGAGCTCTCGGCCGGAGCGGTGCTCCCCGCGGGCGCGGTGCTCTCCGCGGGGGCGGTGGCCGGCTCCGGCTCGGCCTGTAGCGCAGCTGCCGCCGCCTCGGCGGCAGCCTCGCCCGCCAGGGCGCTCCGCTCGGTGGTGGAACGCTTCGCCTGGGTGAGCCTTCGGAGCACGGCCATGTCATCGAGCATAGCCAGCCGGGCGCGCGGCGGCCGTGACGGCGCCGTGCCCGCGCGGTGAACACCGGGCGGTCCCGGGCCCCGGTGGGGCGGCCGCCGGGCGGGCGGACAATGGCCGGGTGAGCCCACTGCTGCGACGTGACAAGAGCCCGAAGCCCGCGCCGGCCGACCGCACCGTGACCCTGGTCGGCAAGCCCGGCTGCCACCTGTGCGACGACGCCCGGGAGGTGATCGTCCGGGTGGCGGGCGAGCTGGGCGCGACCTTCGAGGAGAAGGACATCACCCAGGACGAGGAGTTGTACCGGCGCTACTGGGAGCAGATCCCGGTGACCCTGATCGACGGCCGCCAGCACGACTTCTGGCGGGTCGACGAACGCCGCCTGCGTGCCGCCCTCGGCGGCTGACCGCTCCCGCCCGCCACCGTCGCCGCCCCCGCCGCTCGGCGGGGGCGGTTCGCCGAATCGTTGTCAAAGACACCCCGGTCCGGCTTGAGCCGGGGCCGGTTGGTCGGCTTACGATCGAACGCGTTTGCGCCCAAGGGGGGCTGAGCACACGAGGAGTGCCGCCATGCTTCCCGGCCCGACCCCTGGGACGCCCGAAGCCCCGCCGGGCGCCCGGGGCTTCGCCGTGGTGGACGTGGAGGCGACCGGCCGCAGCCCGTGGCGGCACCGGGTGGTCGAGATCGCGGTGGTCCTGCTGGACGAGCGGCTGCGACCGGAGGCGGAGTTCGCCACCCTGCTCGACCCGCTGGGCCCGGTCGGTCCGACCCATGTGCACCGGATACACCAGGCGGACGTCGAGGGCGCCCCGCGCTTCCGGGAGATCGCCCCGCGGCTGCTGGAGCTGCTGGCCGGCCGGGTGCTGGTGGGTCACCACGTCAGCTGCGACCACGGATTCCTGGATCGCGAGTTCGCCCGGATCGGGGTCGCGCTGCCGCCCGTGCCGCTGCTGTGCACGATGCGGCTGGCCCGCGCCCACCTGCCGCAGGCCCGCGGCCACGGCCTGGCGGCCTGCGTGGAGGCGGCGGGCCTGGGCTGGTACCCGGCGCACACCGCGCTGGGAGACGCCCGGGTGACCGCCGAGCTGCTGCGGCACTGCGTCGGCCTCCCGTCCTGCCCGCCGGACGACTGGGCGGGCCCGCTGCGCGAGGCGGCCCGGGTGCCCTGGCCGCGGCTGGGCCGGGCCCGCTCCCGTTCGTCCGGCACGCCCGTCCCGCTGGTGCGCCGGGAGGCGCCGTACGGCCCGTGGCTGCCCGGGGTGCCCGCCCCGGCCGTCCTCCTGACCGAGCGCGGTGCTATGGGTTCGACGGCGTGATGCGCATCACTGTGTGGGGACAAAACGGACACCATCTTTGTGCACACGTTCACAAACGCATAGCCTGGCTGCCAAAGCCCAGCTTCACCCACAGGAGCACCGTGGCAATCGGCCGATCACCACAGAGCAGTTCGCAGACGCCCGACCAGGGCGCCGCGCGCCGACCCTCGCGTGCCCGGGGCATCCCGGAGGCGACCGTCGCCCGCCTCCCCCTCTACCTGCGCGCGCTCACCGCGCTCTCCGAGCGTTCGGTGCCGACGGTCTCCTCCGAGGAGCTGGCCGCCGCCGCCGGCGTGAACTCGGCGAAGCTGCGCAAGGACTTCTCCTACCTGGGCTCCTACGGCACCCGCGGCGTCGGCTACGACGTCGAGTACCTCGTCTACCAGATCTCCCGCGAGCTGGGCCTGACCCAGGACTGGCCGGTCGTCATCGTCGGCATCGGGAACCTCGGCCACGCCCTCGCCAACTACGGCGGCTTCGCCTCCCGCGGCTTCCGGGTGGCCGCCCTGCTGGACGCCGACCCGAACGTGGTCGGCGGCAGCGCGGCCGGCCTGCCGGTGCGGCACATGGACGAGCTGGAGTCGATCGTCGAGAGCCAGCACGTCTCGATCGGTGTGATCACCACCCCGCCCGGCGCCGCCCAGCAGGTCTGCGACCGGCTGGTGGAGGCCGGCGTCACCAGCATCCTCAACTTCGCCCCGACCGTGCTGACCGTCCCGGACGGCGTGGACGTGCGCAAGGTCGACCTCTCCATCGAGCTGCAGATCCTGGCCTTCCACGAGCAGCGCAAGGCCGGCGAGGAGCCGGACCGCACCGAGTCGGTGCTGGACCGCGCCCCGGGCCCGGTCCGGGCGGCGGCCGCCAAGCTGCGCCGTGCGGCGGGCGGCAACGGCAAGGGCCGTGGCACCGCCGAGACCGCGGCCAAGGACCAGGCCGAGCAGGGCCAGCCCGGCAAGGGCGGGGAGGGCGATCTCCCCGCGGTGATGCCCGCATGAGCGAGCGAGTCAGTCGCAGGGCGCAGGTCGTGCGGAGCACCCGCCGAGCGGTGCGGGGCGGCCTCATGAGTACGGACAACCGTGGGACCTGGGGGCGGGCGTGAGTCTTCTCGTCGTTGGACTGAGCCATCGCACGGCGCCGGTCGGCGTGCTGGAGCGCGCCGCGCTGACCGGTGAGGTGCCGACCCGGCTGCTGCACGACGCGGCCGCCACCGCGACCGTCGCCGAGGCCGCGCTGCTCAACACCTGCAACCGGATCGAGCTGTACGCGGACGTGGACAAGTTCCACGCCGGCGTCGCCGAGCTGTCGCTGCTGCTCGCCCACCACAGCGGGGTGGACCTGGAGGAGCTGACCTCCCACCTCTACGTCCACTACGAGGACCGCGCCGTCCACCACCTGTTCTCGGTGGCCTGCGGCCTGGACTCGATGGTGGTCGGCGAGGGCCAGATCCTCGGCCAGCTGCGCGACGCGCTGGCCACCGCGCAGGAGGAGCACACCGCCGGGCGCGGCCTGAACGAGCTGTTCCAGCAGGCGCTGCGGGTCGGCAAGCGGGCGCACAGCGAGACCGGCATCGACAAGGCCGGCCAGTCGCTGGTGACCTTCGGCCTGGAGCAGGTCGCGGCGGGCGCGGGCGAGATCGCCGGCAAGCGGGCGCTGGTGGTCGGCGCGGGCTCGATGAGCTCGCTGGCCGCCGCCACCCTGGTCCGCTCCGGCGTCACCGACGTGCTGATCGCCAACCGGACGCCGGCCCGCGCCGAGCGCCTGGTCGAGATCCTCGGCTCCGGCGTGGCCCGCACCCTGGACCTGGCCAAGGTGCCGGAGGCGCTGGCCGACGTCGACCTGGTGATCTCCTGCACCGGCGCGGCCGGTGTGGTGGTCAAGGCCGGGGACGTGGCCGCCGCGGTCGCCGCCCGCACCGCCGACCAGCCGCTCGCCCTGCTCGACCTGGCCATGCCGCGCGACGTCGACCACGCCGTGCACGAGCTGCCCGGCGCCCTGCTGGTGGACCTGGAGAGCCTCTCCCACGCGCACGCCGCCACCCCCGGCGCCGGTGACGTGGACCAGGTCGGCCGGATCGTCGCCGACGAGGTGGCCGCCTTCGGCGCCGCCCAGCGGGCCGCCCGGATCGCGCCGACCGTGGTCGCGCTGCGGGCGATGGCCTCCGGCGTGGTCTCCGCCGAGCTGGGCCGGCTGGACTCCCGGCTGCCCGACCTGGACGAGCGCTCCCGCGCGGAGATCACCCAGACCGTCCGCCGCGTCGTCGACAAGCTGCTGCACGCCCCGACCGTCCGGGTGAAGCAGCTGGCCGCCGAGCCCGGCGGCGCCTCCTACGCGGACGCGCTGCGCGAGCTGTTCGACCTCGACCCGGCGGCCGTGCACGCCGTGTCGGGCACACCCGTCGGCGGCCCCCAGCCCTCGGGCGGGGGCGCCAGATGAACCGTCAGCCATCCCACGAGTACCACCGGGACGATCACCTCATGAATGGTCAACCGATCACGGAGCAGACTCCGGCCGCCACCGCGACCCTGCGGCTCGGCACCCGGCGCAGCGCGCTCGCCATGGCCCAGTCGGGCATGGTGGCCCGCGAGGTCACCCGGGTCACCGGGCGCCCCGTCGAGCTGGTCGAGATCACCACCTACGGCGACACCTCCCGGGAGGCGCTGGCGCAGATCGGCGGCACCGGCGTGTTCGTCTCCGCACTGCGGGACGCGTTGCTGGAGGGCCGGATCGACTTCGCCGTGCACTCGCTCAAGGACCTGCCCACCGCCGAGCCGGAGGGCCTGGCGCTGGCCGCCGTCCCCGAGCGCGAGGACGCCCGGGACGCCCTGGTCGCCGCCGAGGGCCTGACCCTGGACGAGCTGGTGGAGAAGCTGGCCGGCGCCGGCCGCCCGGCCCGGATCGGCACCGGCTCGCCGCGCCGGATGGCCCAGCTGAACGCCTGGGCCACCGCCCGCGGCGCCGCGCTGGAGACCGTCGCGATCCGCGGCAACGTGGACACCCGGATCGGCTACGTGACCAGCGGCGAGCTGGACGCGGTGGTGCTGGCCACGGCCGGCCTCAACCGGCTCGGCCGCAGCGCCGAGATCTCCCAGCACCTCGACCCGGAGCTGATGGTCCCGGCCCCCGGCCAGGGCGCGCTCGCGATCGAGTGCACCAGCGCCGACACCGACCTGACCGCCGCGCTCGCCGCCCTGGACCACGCCCCCACGAGGGTCGCCGTGGTCGCCGAGCGGGCCCTGCTGGCCACCCTGGAGGCCGGCTGCTCGGCTCCGGTGGCCGCGCTGGCCACCTGGGTCCGACCGAACGAACTGCGGCTGGAGGGCGTGGTCGGCGACCCCGACGGCGCCGCCCTGCTGAAGATGTCCGCCAACGGTCCGATCGTCCTCGACGAGACCGCCGAGCAGCACGCGACGGCCCTCGGCCGCGCGCTGGCCGCCCGGCTGCTCGACGCGGGCGCGGCCACCCTGATGGGGGAGCGAGCCCGATGAGCCCCACCGCCGCCACCGAAACCCCGTTCCCGGGCGGCCAGTCCGCCACCGGACGGTGCACCTTCCTGGGCGCGGGCCCCGGGGACCCGGGGCTGCTGACCCTGCGCGCGGTCGAGGTGCTGTCCTCGGCCGACATCCTGGTCGCCGACCCGCTGACCGCGGTCGCCGTGCGCACCCACTGCCCGGCCGGTGTGCAGGTGCACACCCCGGTCGCCGAGGGCGCGGACTTCAACCTGGCCCGGCTGGTCGCCGAGGCCGTGCGGGCCGGCAAGCACGTGGTCCGCACCGTCGACGGCGACCCGGGCCTGGACGGCTGCGCCGCCGAGGAGATGCTCAGCTGCGCCGGCGACGGCATCCCCTTCGAGGTGATCCCGGGCGTCGCCCAGTCGGTCGGCGTCCCGGCGTACGCGGGCGTCCCGCTGCGCGGCGCGGCCGGCACCGACGTGCGCTTCGTGGACGGCACCGCGCTGCTGGCCGGCAGCCCGGTGGACCTGGGCGCGCCGGAGACCACCCTGGTGGTCCGGACCACCCTGGGCCAGCTGCCGGCCACCGCGGGCGCCCTGGTCGCCAACGGCCGCAAGCCGGAGTCGGCGCTGAGCGCCACGCTCTCCGGCACCACCACCCGCCAGCGGACCTTCACCTCCACCCTGTCCGGCATCGCCGCCGACCTGAAGGCCGCCCGGGTGCTGCCCTCGCCGGTCTCCGCCCCGGTGGACCCGGCGACCTCGGTGATAGCCGTGGTGGGCGAGCAGGTCGCCCACCGGTCCTCGCACTCGTGGTTCGAGACCAAGCCGCTGTTCGGCTGGAACGTGCTCGTGCCGCGCACCAAGGAGCAGGCCACCGGCCTGTCCGAGCAGCTGCGCTCGTACGGCGCGGTGCCGCAGGAGGTGCCGACCATCGCGGTCGAGCCGCCGCGCACCCCGCAGCAGATGGAGCGGGCCATCAAGGGCCTGGTCACCGGCCGCTACGAGTGGATCGCCTTCACCTCGGTGAACGCGGTCCGGGCGGTCCGGGAGAAGTTCGAGGAGTACGGCCTGGACGCCCGCGCGTTCGCCGGGATCAAGGTCGCGGCGGTCGGCGAGACCACCGCGCAGGCCCTGGTGGACTTCGGCGTGAAGCCGGACCTGGTGCCCTCCGGCGAGCAGTCCGCGGCCGGCCTGCTGGAGGACTGGCCGCCGTACGACCCGGTGTTCGACCCGATCGACCGGGTGCTGCTGCCGCGCGCCGACATCGCCACCGAGACCCTGGTGGCCGGCCTGGTCGAGCTGGGCTGGGAGGTCGACGACGTGACGGCGTACCGGACGGTGCGCGCCTCGCCGCCGCCGGCCGAGACCCGTGAGGCGATCAAGGGCGGCGGCTTCGACGCGGTGCTCTTCACCTCGTCCTCGACCGTGCGGAACCTGGTCGGCATCGCGGGCAAGCCGCACAACGTCACGGTCATCGCCTGCATCGGCCCGGCCACCGCCAAGACCGCCGAGGAGCACGGCCTGCGGGTCGACGTGATGGCCCCGGCGCCGTCGGCGGCCGCGCTGGCCCAGGCGCTGGCAGACTTCGGGGCCAAGCGCCGCGACACCGCCACGGCCGCCGGCGAGCCGGTCTACCGGCCCAGCGAGCGCCGTCCGGGTTCGCGCCGCAAGGCCCGCTGACACCCTCGGGACCGGGGGCGGCGATCCGTCGCCCCCGGCACTGCACAACCGTTCGGAGAGAGAAGCCGTGTCCGCTGAATTCCCGTACGTACGCCCGCGCCGGCTGCGCCAGAGCCCGGCGATGCGCCGCCTGGTCGCCGAGACCCGGCTGCACCCGGCGGAGCTGATCCTGCCGCTGTTCGTCCGCGAGGGCGTCAGCGGGCCCGTCCCGGTCACCTCCATGCCGGGCGTGGTCCAGCACAGCCGGGACACCCTGCGCAAGGCCGCGGTGGAGGCGGCCGAGGCGGGCCTGGGCGGCCTGATGCTGTTCGGCGTGCCGGCCGTGCAGGACGCCACCGGCAGCGAGGGCACCAACCCGGACGGCATCCTCCAGCAGGCGATCCGCGACGTGGTCGCCGAGGTCGGCGACGCCCTGGTGGTCATGTCCGACCTCTGCCTGGACGAGTACACCGACCACGGCCACTGCGGCGTGCTGGCCGCCGACGGCAGCGTGGACAACGACGCCACCCTGGAGCGCTACGCCGAGATGGCCCGGGTGCAGGCGGACGCGGGCGTCCACCTGGTCGGCCCGTCCGGCATGATGGACGGCCAGATCGGCGTGATCCGGCGGGCGTTGGACGAGGCCGGACACCAGGACGTGGGCATCCTCGCCTACACCGCCAAGTACGCCTCGGCGTTCTTCGGCCCGTTCCGCGAGGCGGTCGGCTCCTCGCTCAAGGGCGACCGCAAGAGCTACCAGCAGGACCCGGCCAACGCCCGTGAGGCGCTGCGCGAGCTGGAGCAGGACCTCGCCGAGGGCGCCGACCTGGTGATGGTCAAGCCGGCCATGGCCTACCTGGACATCCTGCGCCAGGTCGCCGACGCCTCCCCGGTGCCGGTCGCCGCGTACCAGGTGTCCGGCGAGTACGCGATGGTCGAGGCGGCCGCGGCGAACGGCTGGATCGACCGGGAGCGGATGATCATGGAGACGCTCACCTCGATCCGCCGGGCCGGGGCCGAGCAGATCCTCACCTACTGGGCGGTCGAGGCCGCCGCGATGCTCAAGTAGCCGGTGCCGCAAGGCAGGGCGTTCAAGTAGCAGGCGCAGGGCAACGAGAAGGCCGGGCCGCTCCCCGTGGGGGCGGCCCGGCCTTCCGGGTTCTACTTCCAGCCGTTGATGTGCGCGAAGCCCTCGCCGCCGCCGATCACGTCGGTGGAGGTGGCGGCGCCGCCGCCGAAGCCGCCGGCGATGACGTCGCTGGTGTGGCCGACGCCGAAGCCCGCACCGGCCGCGAACGGGTGGTCTCCCGAGGCGACGAACTCGCCGCCGCCCGCGAAGCCGACGTGCGCGAACGCCGGGGTGGCGGCACCCGCGAGCGCCAGCGCGGCGGTGGCGGTCAGTGCGGCCTTGGCCAGCTTGCTCTTCATGGAAATGCCCTCTCTTTCGGAGCGCCCCGGCGGGCGCTGCCTCTGACACGTGATCACATCCGGCCGTTCGGGTCGGCGCCCCACGCGCCGGTCCGAACGCCCGCTCACCCGGCCGGTCCGCACCTGTTCGGCGGTCGGCCGGACACCTCGCCCGTGGCGCCTTGAGCACCCGTGGCGCTCGTAGCACCCGTAGCACCCGTGGCGCCCGTAGCGCCCGGAGGGCCCGGGGAGACGTACCTCCCCGGGCCCTCCGTCCGTGCCGTGCCCCTTGATCAGCCGATCAGGTGCGAAACGCCCGCGTCGCCCGAGGACTGGGTGTTCTGGCCGACGTTGCAGATCTGCTTCGGGGTGCTGTTCAGGACGGGCACCTCGACCGGAACCGCGACGCCGATCACGGCGACGGCGATGTTGTGGACCTCCGGCAGGCAGATGTTCGCGTTGTCCAGGGTGTGGAAGTTCGGGCTGCCGTTGCCGTGGGTGCCGGTCTGGTTGGTGCCACCGTTGCCCTGGACGGAGGTGGCGGCGCCGTCCGCGTCGACGATGGCGGAGGCCGAGCCGGCGGACATCGCGATGGCGGCGGCGGCCAGGCCGGCGGCGGCGAGGGACTTCTTGATCATTTCCGGTTTTCCTCTCGAGGGGTGAATCGGGGAGCGATTCGAAGGGTGGTTCAGGGGGAGTGCAGCTGGGGGAACGGTCAGCCGACCAGGTGGGACACGCCCGCGTCGCCGTGGCTCTGGGTGCCCTGGCCCTGGGTGCAGTACTGCTTGCCACCGCTGTTGGCGATCGGGACCTCGACCGGGACGGCCACGCCGAGCACGCCCACCGCGATGTTGTGGATCTCGGGGAGGCAGACGTTCGCGTTGTCCAGGAAGTGGAAGTTCGGGCTGTTGTTCCCGACCGTGCCGGTGAAGTTGGTGCCGCCGTTGCCCTCGATGGAGGCTGCGGCGCCGTCCGCGTCACCGATCGCCGAGGCGGGCGCGGCGGCGGCGGCCAGCGCGGCGACGGCCAGGCCGGCGGCGGCGAAAGACTTCTGGATCATGGGGAGATCCCTCTCTGAAATGCTCTTGGTTTCCGTGCGTACAACGCGTAGAACGCTCAGACCCGGTCTGCAGTCACTGACGTCCAGATCAAAGAATGACGGCACGGAAGGTTACGGGGATTTTTGAAAAGAGTCCGGGAGGCGCGTCGTAGGGTGGTTTCCGGTCGGATTATTAGGCCGAACCGGTTAACCGCCGCAATCCGTACCAGCGGTCACTCGTTGAGGCAGATTGCTTTCCGGCTGCGCCCCGCAGCCCCTCCCTTCAGGGATCTCCAGTACGGACAGGCAGAACGGTGAAAAGCATGAAGTTCTCCAAGCGGGCCGGCGCGATGCTGTTGGCGGTCGGTGCGGGCATGCTCGCCTCCCAGGGAGCGGCCAGTGCCGCCCCGGTCAGCCCCGACCAGGTCGGTGCCCTGGAGGACAAGCTGGCCACCCAGCAGGTCCCGGCGGACGTGCCGCTCACCCCGCTCGGCAGCCGCGTCACGGCCGGCATCCCGACCTCGCTGCTCCTGCCGCCGGCACCCGGCCGCACCACCAGCACCGAGCTCATCCCGGACCGGCTGGTCCCCGGGCTGCAGACCGGGAAGGTCGGCCCGAGCGCCAAGGCCCAGTTGCCGCTCCCGCTGGTCGACCGGGGCGCCGACCTCGGCCAGGTGCTGCTGGAGGCCCCGGCCGCGCCGCTGCACGCCGACACCCCAGGCCTCGCCGTCGGCAAGCCGCTCGCCCTCGTCCAGGACGGCACCGGCCAGCTGGCCGACGGCCGGCTCAAGGTGGACGAGGTGGACCCGCGACTGGTCACCGGCACCGTGCAGGCCGTCCCCGGGGCCACCGCCAGCCTCGGCGACGACGACCACCCGATCTCGGTCACCGACAAGGTGGGCGACCTGGCCGCGACCACCACCGCGACCACCACCGGCGTGGTGCAGCAGACCGGCCTGACCGACCTGACCCAGCTCTGAGCCCAGCGGCTCCGGGCACGGCGGAGCCCGGCACCCCGGACGCGACCGGGGTGCCGGGCTCCTGCCTGCGCCGGGCGGCTCAGCCCGGCAGCACACCGGTCAGGCCGCCGACCAGCGGGAGGTCCCGGATGCCGCCGCCCGCGCTCAGCGGGCCGGTCAGCCCGCCGGTGCCGACCGGGGCCAGGCCCTGGTCGGGCTTGACGGTCGCGCCGTTGTTGAGCACGTCGGCCGAGGAGTTCGCCCACGGGTCCAGGCGCAGGTCCTTGACCGGCGCGAGCCCGTAGCCGAGGCCGGAGGTCGTCCCGTTCAGCGCCTGACCGACGTCGGTCTTCGCCAGCTTGGCCGGGCCCGACGCGGGGGCCGAATCGGTCGTGGTGGCGGCCTGTGCCGAACCCGCGCCGAGCAGCATCGTGGCGCCGACGGCGACGACCAGGCAGGCCCCGCTCTTCTTCGAAACCATGCGGATCACCCTTCGGTGGATCGGGGGCCCGGACGGCCACCGGCCGCCCGGGGATGCCGAACTGCCCCCCGGCCGGCTGGTCGGGGGGCAGTACGGCCGGAACGGGTGCCGATCGGGGATCAGCAGTCGTCCGCGGGCGGCGGGGGGAGCTCCACGTTGGCGCAGCTGTTGCCGAAGGCCGGGTTCAGCAGACCGACGACGTTGATGGAGTTGCCGCACAGGTTGACCGGGATGTGCACCGGGATCTGGATCTGGTTGCCGGAGAGCACGCCGGGGGAGCCGGCGGCCACGCCCTCGGCGCCGGAGCTGGCGAACGCACCGCCGGCGGCACCGAGGACCAGACCGGTGGCGGCCAGGGACAGGACGGCGGCCTTCTTGAAGTTGCGCATGTCTTTCCTCCGTTTTCTGCCCGACGGATGGGAAATGTCGGGAGCCGGGCGAGCACGAATACTCACCCGCTGGCTTCTGGGGATTGCCGTGATTGTCATTCCGGCGGCGCACACCGGCGTGTTTCGCCCATGGCTCGGGCGTCGACGCGGCCGCCGCGTTCTTCCAGCACCTCGCGAACGATTCCCGCACGGCCGGGAGCGGTTCGGTGCAGAGGTGCGACCAGGGGAATTCCCGGTCAGGCGCTGAGGCAGTTATTGCCGAACGCCGGGTTCAGGAGGCCCACCACGTCGATCGAGTTGCCGCACACGTTGAGCGGGATGTGCACGGGCACCTCCACCGAGTTGCCCGAGACCACGCCGGCCGAGCCGGCCGCGACACCCTCGGCGGACGCGCCGTGCAGGTGGTGGGCGGACGCGACGCCGGCGCCGGCGGCGAGCAGGGCGGCGCTGGCCGCGGTGCCGACGACGCCGTGGGCGAGCTTGCGCATGGGCGGTACTCGATTCGTGTGGAGGGGGCCGGGTGGATCGTGTTCCGCCAGAGAGAACGAGGCACCGTGCGAGGGGAAACGGTCCGGTCCGCTGATCACCCGAATGCCGGTCGCCGTCCCCGTTGGGCCGGATGGGTGACAGTGCGTCCACCGACGCAACCGGTCCGGGTGGGTGTCGTTCTTGATGTCGCACTCCCCGTGCATCTCTGTATGAACAGTCAGGAGGCTCGTATGAGCATCAAGAAGACCGCCGCCGTCGGCGCGGCCGTGGTGGGCATCGTGGCCGCCGGCGCCGGCACCGCGATGGCCAGCTCCGGCGCCGAGGGTGTCGCCGCGGGTTCCCCCGGTGTCATCTCGGGCAACCAGGTTCAGGTTCCGGTTCACGTGCCGATCAACCTGTGCGGCAACACCATCGACATCATCGGCCTGCTCAACCCGGCGTTCGGCAACCACTGCGCCAACGTGGGCTGATCCTGCTCCCGGTTCGGCCGGTACGAGCCGCTGTTCCGCGCTTCCCTCCTGGGGCGCGGGGCGGCGGCTCTCCGCATGTCCGGAAGCGTGTCGGGGCGTCAGGTTCCGGCGGTGTCACAAGCCTTGTTGCGTTACTTGTCAGTACCTAGAATGTGAGACCTGCTCACCTTTCTTGCTCCGCGCCGCTCGGCGCCCGGCCGGGCGGCCCCCACCCCCCCGCAAGGAGTCGCGTGTGATCAGGTCCCGACTGACAGCGGCGCGGCGGCCCCGGACGGTGGCGCGCCGCTCCCCGTACGGCGCACTGCTCGCCACCGGCGCCCTCGTCGCCACCCTCGGCCTGGCCGGCGCCCCCGCCGCACTCGCCGACCCGGCCCCCGCGGCCGGCGCCACCCGCCCGGCCGCCATCGTCGCCCTCGGCGACAGCGCCATCTCCGGGGAGGGCGCCGGCACCGACACCAACGACGGCTACTTCCCGGAGACCGACAGCCCCACCAACTACTGCCACCGGCACCCCAAGTCGGAGATCTTCGTCACCGACATCCCCGGCGTCACCCCGATCGACCTCGCCTGCTCCGGCGCCCAGACCGGCGACCTGGTCAGCGACCCCGAGCTCGCCAAGGTCACCGGCTCCGGCAGCGGCGACTTCGGCGAGCCCAAACAGGACGTCAAACTCGCCGACACGGCGGGCAAGTACGACGTGAAGATGGTCGTCGTCACGATCGGCGCCAACGACGACTTCGACTTCAGCGGGATCATGATGCACTGCCTCGCGCAGTACTTCCCGATCCCCAAGGATCAGGGCTGCCGCGACACCATCGGCAGCGACGAGATCGTCCAGCGCGCCAAGCGGGTCCAGCCCAAGGTCGTCGCGGCGCTCCAGAACATCCGGCAGACCATGCGGAAGGCGGGCTACGCCGACTCCTCGTACCAGCTGGTCTACCAGTCGTACTTCAATCCGATCACCCCGGACATCCGGCGCAACGACTACCTCGGCAAGGTCGCCGACGGCTGCCCGGCCTTCCCCGAGGACCTCGCCTGGGGCCACAACTGGGTGGTGCCGACCTTCAGCGACGCGCTGCGCGGCGCCGCCGAGCAGGTGCCCGGCGTGCGCTACCTCGACCAGCGGCGGGTCGCCTTCGGCCACGAGGTCTGCGCGGAGTGGACCAGTTCCCCGTACGAGTACAGCAACGGGGACGTCATCAACCTCGCCGAGTGGGCCCGCAACGGCTGCGACTCGCAGATCGGCATCCCCGGGCTGTGTATGAACATGGTCCGCCAGTCGTACCACCTGAGGGTGGCCGGCTACCGCGGTGAGGGCGTCTGCCTCGGCCAGTTCTTCGCCAAGCCCGAACTGGCGCAGGCCTACTGCACGCTCAACCAGCAGAACACCACCTCCATCCAGCCGCTCACCCCCGGGCAGCCGTTCGCGGACGTCCCCGAGGACGGCTCCTGGTACCAGCTCACCAACGCGGCCACCGGCAACGCGCTCGACCTCACCGGCGGCGGCACCTACGGCGACTCCACCAACGGCCGGGCCGCCATTACCTATCCGGCCACCGGCGGGCTCAACCAGTCCTTCGTCCTGGAGGCCAAGGCCGGCGGCAGCTACGAGCTCGACTTCAGCGGCAACCGGGACATGTGCCTGGACGCCAACGCCGCCTCCACCGCCGCCGGCACCCGCATCCAGCAGTGGCGCTGCAACGGCGGCGGCAACCAGCACTGGGTCCTCAAGCCGGCCGGCGGCGGCCGCTACAAGATCGCCGACTCCCAGGACCCGACCAAGGTGATCGCCCCCGGCACCACCCTCGACGCCAAGGGCAACCCCGCCGTCGAACTCGCCACCGACACCGGCGCCGCCGGCCAGCTCTGGCAGCTCACCAAACTCGGCATCGTCTACCTCCACGGCTGATCCCCGGCCCCTCCGCGGCGGGGGGGCCCCCCCGGGCGGGGGGGCCGCGGCCGGGGGGGTTGTTGGCGGCCGGGGGGTTGGGGAGGGGGGGGGGGGGGGGGGGGGGGGCGGGGGGGCGAATGCGGACGGAGGGG